>JBGASH010000099.1:0-11441 GCA_044229775.1 Bacteroidia bacterium | reverse complement strand
CAAAACTTATACGTTGCTTTTTCATTTACGCAAACCGGAATTTTTTCGGGAACAGGCGCTTTTTATGGCGCTAATAATACAACTACGGCGAGCTGTGCTTCAATGAATAACAGCGCCTCTTCACCTTTAACAGTGAATATTGGCGATATCAGGCCATATTACCGCTTCGGAACAAGTTCAACAGTTCCACCGCCGTCAACCTTAACTGTGAACAGTATCCGTCCGCATTTCCGTTTTGGACTTGACAACCCTTATACAAACGATATGTCGGTATTAAATATCTTCGCTCCCGGAAAAATACCTGTAACATTTGGTCACGAGCAAAAAATTTTAGCAGTTGTTCATAATGGCAGTAAGGATACTTTGAAAAACATTCAGGTTAACTGTAACATTACCGGCTTTAATACCTACGCCGATTCTTATACTATTGCAGCATTACCGGGTGGTGTTAACGATACCATTAAGTTCCCAAATACGTTTATACCATCTGCTCAGGGAAATAATACAATTACGATTTCTGTACCTTCCGATCAGAACAACTCTAACAATCAAAAAACAAAACCTGTTGAAGCGAATTGCGCTACTTATGGTGTGGGCAACTCCCCTTTTTCGTTCTCGGGCCTTTCGTGCGGATTTAACACCAATTCGGGTTTAATTTTAAATAAGATCAGAACCAGCGTGGTGAATGCGACCATAGCCGCGGTTAACATAGGAATTGGTAATGACGCTAATAATAATGGTAATACCGTTTACGCGGTTGCGTGTGATAGTTTAGGAACTATTCTTTCTACCAGTAATCCGGTTACATTGAATCCTTCTTTATACAACACTGTAAAAACTTTTACGTTAACTTCTCCACCTGTAATGCAAGCTACGAAAGCTTATTGGGTGGGATTAGCGCAGCCATCAAACACTGTTCAGGGTTATTTTCCATTAGGAACTCAAGTTAGCGCATGGTTACCTAAACAGATCTACGCTACTTCCATTTTAGCCGGAGGATTTATTTCTATCATGCCTAACAACCTTGGAATATTAGCCATAGAGGCTGTTTATACTACTACTTGCATTTCAACCTTACCTGTAGTTGAAAATGCCGCAGCTCAAGTTATGGAATTGTCGGTTTATCCGAATCCGGCTAAAACTTTTGTTAACCTTGCTTTAAGTAATGTTAGCGATAACGCTTATGCGGAATTTTATAATACTATTGGTCAGAAAGTATTGGTTAAAACAAATTTAAGCGAGCAAAATCAAATTGAAACTGCAACTTTACCTGAAGGAATTTATATTGTGAAAGTGATCAACGGTAAGCAAGTTGCTACTTCCAAACTGATCATCGAAAGATAAATTTGTACCCTTTAAAAGAAAAGCCGTCCTTACAAATTCGTCAGGACGGCTTTTTTGTTTTCGAGGAATTTTATTACCAGTGAAAACAGGAAGAAATATCTCTTCCAAAATGGTGCTTCCTGCCTTTTTTACCTGATCTCCCTTTATTAAAAAAATGCCATTTCTTATTCTGCCAACGCTTAGTGATCTTTTGGTATCCCGAATGATGCCGTTTAGAAATATTACCACCACCGCCACTTCCTGTATTCACCACCTGTTCTGTGCTTAAGCTTACACCCTTGTCTTTTTTGAGTAACCTCATAAACTCTTCATCGGCGAGCTTTTGGTATTTATGACAAGGGCAATCCGGATTACGCGGGTCGTTAAGATCGTACTGCGCTTTCTTTGGTTTATCACCATCGCCGGCTATCATGATTTGTACGCCAAACAAAAAGAAAAGAAAAACAAGCAATCCGGTTTTTCTTCTTAAGCGATATGTTGTTTTGTTTTGCATTTTTAGATCTTTAAAATACTCTGCGATCTCCATCTACGGAGATCGCAGAGGTTTTATATTAGCTGTGTTTTTTAATGGTTATTCTATCTGTGGCACTCCACGATTTAAATTCGTTGGTGTAATATAAGTAGGCCGATGACGCCGGCGCATCGTATTCGCCCGGCATTTCTGCTTTAAGATCGAGGTTAATTACTTTAACCGCTTTAGCTCCCATACCACGATAATAGATAGCAATGTTGTTACCAAGAATTTCGTAATAATCGAAAACATTTTTTTCCTGCATCTCTTTTAATTGCCAAGGCTGTACGCTAAAGCCGGCCGGAATTCCAACAATAGCCATAGTACTTGGAATGTCTTCGTTCTTTTTATTGGTAACAGTTGCAACTAAACGCATGGTCTCGCCAACGTTAGCCGTTTTACCTGCAAACTTTGTGGTAAGATCAACTGCACATTCTTTCTGACTAGCGGGTAAAGTAGTATTCCAGCTAACAGCAACCGAATATGGAAGAGGTGTTTTAACGCCCGCAAATTTTACTTTCACATCGTGTTTACCTTCTCCCTTAACAAATTCTTCTAATCCATCAATAATAATAGCACCAGTTGCACCTGCCTTATACGTTTTCTCAGCAACTTTTTTTCCATCCACATAAACCAAAATGGCTCCGTCTTCGGTTGTTTTCTTGCTTGCTTTCGCATACTCGGTTAACGCTTTAAGCGCTAAGATAGTTCCTTGCGTGCTACTGAATACACCATAACCACTGCGAGATGATGTTAAGAACTGAATGGCTTTTTGCAATTCGCCTGCGTTCTTACCTGATTTTAATAAAGCAAGGATCCCAATTGAAGTAGATTCGATGGTTAACGATTGACCTTGCGAATAGGTAATTGAATGTGTACTACCTGTCCAGCTTCCGTTGGTGTCTTGCATTTTTAATAAAGCGGTCATTAACTCCTCCGCTTTTTTAATATCATTTAATTTATATGCGGCATTGGCCATCATAGCAATGATATAAGCGTCTTTTGTTTCCAAACCTTTTTTTGCTGAAGCTTCTAATTCCGATTTCAGATCGGTATAGCCTGCCTCAGTCAATGCCCAAACAATATAAGCGTTCATGATATCGTCACTAATCCTTCCAAAATCGTGGTAACCGCCCGCTTTGCGTTGAAATCCGCCTTTACCGTCTTTGTGTGATAAGATCCATTCGGCAGTACGGTCAATCATTTTTTGATCTACATCACCACCGGCTTTTTTCATATCCACAAATTCCATGATACCTAAAGCAGTTAAGCCTTCGTGACCCGGCGATGCACCAAACCACTCATAGCCTTTTTCTTTGGTTTCAAAAGTTAATAAGCGATGGTAACCGCGATCCAATAATCCTCCGGCATAAGCCAACGTTTTGTCGTCTTTGCTGTCGGTTGCTTTTAAATAATCAAGAACCATCGCGTTTGGATAAGCGCTCATGGAAGTTTGTTCAAAACATCCGCCCGGCTCACGCAAAATTCCTTCAACACCTTTCATCAAGTCGCTCACTACATTTGGATATGCTGTGAATTGCGCTTTCAAAGAACCATTCACCACTTTGTTGGTAGTAAAGGTAAATTCTTTTTCCACTTCTTGTCCAGAGAAAGATGCTGTTACCGGGAATCCTTTTGGAGCAATTTTTATTTTTTGAGTAAAGGCGTCACCTAAACCGCATGCTTTAAAACTGATGGTAAATTCGCCATAACCAATTTTATCTAAAACTTTATAATCTAAATAAATGGTTTTGGCAGCACCTGGCATAATGGTTTGTACAGCCGGGATTGCGGCTAATTCTTTTAAGCCATCCGGAGCGCTGATACTGATCACGCCACCTAAAGGACCATTGGTGTTGTTTTTTAATGTTAAAGGTATTGAAACGAAATCTTCTGTAGCCACTTCCACCGGTATTTTGGTTGTCATTGCGAATGGTAACTGGGTGAAAATATTTTTTTCGGTTCTACCAATGGTGCCGTCGTTTGAAATTCCTTCTACTGTTGTACGGAAAGAGGTAATATCATCAGAAGCGTAAAACTCAATTGTTTTTTTACCACTGTATCCTACTTCAACGTTTGGATTCCAGTAAATGGTGTTTCTGAAGTCGGTTCTGTTCTCTGTTTGGTCATCTGCTTTATAAACTGGCGCTGAGAATTCGCGCGAGCGGTAATAGGTGATACCGTTAGCTTGTACTACATTATTCTCATCAAGATCGTCGGCACGGAAACGGTTAGCGCGACGATCAGCTATTGATTCGGAAGCCAACATCGCTTTTCCTTCTCCTTTTGCCACTTCTTTAACTTCCATTTCAGCTTCTTTCTGAGCTTTCTCATCACGCTTCACATCTTTTCCCGCTTTTGCTTTTTCATTGGCAATTTTACCAAGATCTTTTGGTCCAGCCATTGGTGCTTTAACAGGCTGGGCCATTTTATCTTCAACATTCATCATCGCAGCTCCAAAATTTTCGGCAGGTATTGCTTCTTCAAAATCCATTTGCGCTACTTGCTTACTTTTTCCGCCACCCATACCAGAAGCCGATTTTTTTGATCGGTTATGGTTCGAAGAAGGCACGTTCTTGTAGTAATTATTATAATAATTCAACGGGTACATATACACTACTGTGTTCTCATTATAGTTATATACGTATTGTGATTGCTGACTATATCCAACTGCATTGTAATTTAAAGTTACCGGTGACGAAAGATCTAATTTTTTCATAGTGAATTTTCCGTTCTCGTCTGCCTGTACTTCAACACCTCCCGGAACTTTGATCTTCGCATTAGCAACCGGTTTAGCTGTGTAGGCATCCATCACTGTTCCTGATACAATTGCTCTTTCACCAACATAAGAAATTGCCGGAGCATCGTTCTCCATTAGTTTTTCCCAGGTAAAACGCCTCCAACCGGAAGTCATTAATAAGTAATCTAAAGCTTGTGTTGATTTAGCTTCTTTCTCATCGAAATAAAAAGCGGGTTCTTCTACTTTTTCTTTGATATCCTGTTGCAATAATAATTGTGATAAGATATTGCCTGATTTATCATCGGCAAAAGATAGGAGCTGATCGTTAACTACCGATAGGGATAAATGGGCAGGCATTGGTAAGCCACGCTCGTCTTTCACAAAAATATTCATTTTCACTTTTTCGCGTGGTAAATATTTTTCTTTATCGGTTTCAACAGTAATATTCAATTGTTTGTCTTTGTTCACAAAAGCCAAACGTTCAGAACGCGCAATACCTTTTGAATCGAATAAGGTTATCTGTGCTACGCCAATAGGAAAGTTTTCGGTTGGGAAAACAATTTTATTGTTTCCTTTTTTAGCATTTATTACTGTGCTATAGTATGCTTTGCCACGAACCTGAGCAATAAGTGATAGCTCTTCGGTTTCGGTGGTGGCTACATTTACAGATACTTCACCAGCTGTAGAATTATCTACATGCATAACATAACCGCGTTTTAAAGAACCCGGTAAACTGTATGTATCAGTAATACCTTCAGGCTTGGTGATCTTTACTCTATATTGTTCACCTGTTAAAGGTGTAATATCAAAGGCACCCATTCCCTGATGGAAACTAGCTAAAGTAGCCACTGTAGCACCTTTTGAATTGATAACGATGCCTTCAACATCGGCCGGTTTACCAAATTCATTTAATGCACGAAAGGCTACGGTATCGCCACCCTCAGGATACATGGTAAAATTAATATTGTTTAATACGATAGGTATAGAACGTGATACACTTTCTGTACTGCCGTTATAATCGATCATAACATTTAATAAACCATCGTTGGTTGTGAGTTTGGTTGGCAAATTGAATTTGATGTATTTGATCCCGTCTTCATCGGTTACTTCTGCTTTATCCAATAGTTTTTCACCGTCAAGATTAGCTACAAATTTTATTTTGTAATTCGATAACGGTTTGTTTTCGTTAGTGTTCAATTCGAGTTTGGCAACCACTTCATCGCCGGCACCAAATGCTTTTTTCTCGAAATTCAATTTCATTTTTAAATTTGGAAGAACCACATCCTGAACCTGAAGATCTTTTTCAAAAACGTTATCGGCCCCTTCGTTCTTCATCCAATTAGTATAGGCGCGTACTTTATATAATCCGCCTAAAGCTTCTTTGTCTAAACTAAAGTCGCCGGCTGCCATGCCATTTTTGGCAATGATATTGATTCTTTTATCAACCGTGCCTTTTGGATTTAAAAATTCAACATGAACAATGTCACTTTTTTTGGAAGCCTTCATGCTTTGTCCGTCGCGAACATAAGCCGAAAACCAAATAGTTTCGCCCGGCTCATAAAAAGGTTTATCAAAATGCATGTAAACCCTGTCTTCCGGCAATGCCTCATGATAGGCTGTCAATTTTTTCTTGATGTCAGTAATAATATCATTATCCATCGCCATTTTATAATAGCTTACCGGCGTTAACCACGCCACTAATGATAGTGTAGCAAGGCCTGCTGCGGCAAAGCTGAACTTCTTTTTTGAATCTTTAATTTCCATGACTTTATTTATTAAGGTTTATGTTTATTAGCTTGTTTTGGTATTTAGATGCAGGGTTTGAAAGATTCCATAAAACCCATAAAAAAAGCGTTCAAAGACTCGTTTTCAGGTAAATGTGGCTTGTTTGTTCTTTTCTTTGCCTACCACGCAAAGAAAAGAAGAACCAAAAAAATTTGCGCACTGCGCACCCTCAGCGACCCGCTACGTGTCGTTCGCTAAAACCCAGAAACTCGGTCGAGACAAGCCGCGAGGTTTCACTCGCGGCTTACTCGTCCTCCAAGTTTTACGCTCCCTCACTTGTCGAGTCCCCGCTTGCGGATGCTGAGGCAGGGACTTTTTATTAGGATGAGTTGTCCTATTAGGATGAGTTGTCCATAGAAATAAATTCAGTTATCTTTATGGGGATGTCTGTTCAATTAACTGATCCCGCACCAAAAGCCAACTGATAATGTAGGTAAGCTGGAGGGTTATAGCTATAATACTTTGTGCCATGCCGTTAAAGTATCTGTTAAAGATGCCCGAATTAGTAAGAATTACAGGCACCATTCACGGCATCTTATTTATACTCTTCATGTTCTTACTGGTCGTTATGCTTATTAAAGGCAAACTGGATCTTAAAAAAGGCGGCCTGGCTTTCTTATTATCGCTAATACCATTCGGTACCTTCTATTTGAAGCGACTATTCAGATAATAATTCTACTGTTTTTTATGGAATTAGGCGTTTTATACATCTTATAGGTATAAACGTTCTTTTACTAACCATAAAACTTACTATTATGTTGAAAAAAGTCATTCTTAGTTTGATCATGCTTAGCGCAATAAGCTTTGCTTTTAAACCCGTTGAAACCATTTGTTCTGTTTACGGAAAAATAACAGATAAGAATAATAATGATCCCATCCCTTTTGCAAATGTTAGTTTGCTTAAAAAAGATTCTGTCATCTCTACGGCAACCACGGATATAAATGGCGATTATTGCTTCAAAAACATTGCTGCCGGTAAATACAATTTATCCATAGTGTATGTAGGCTATAACAAAAAACTCATTAAAGGCATTACTGTAGCGGCAACAGGTAAAGCATTGGTTAATGTAAAACTTGAATCGAGCAACATTAAACTTGAGGAGGTATCGATAGTTACTTACCAGGTTCCGGCAGTTTGTGATACTAAAGCCGGTAAAGGCGGGCGTAAAGATTGTTATAAATATATGCCGGTTAGCAAATCTGTTGGTAATATTGGAGGCGTTTATAATCCTGATTTTAATACTGAAGAATACAGCAAAATAAATGACAACGAATTTAAAGAAGCGAAAAAAAATCCACTCTCTACATTAAGTATTGATGTGGATAAAGCTTCGTACAGTAATGTGCGCCGTTTTATAATGCAAGGCAATATACCTCCTGCCGACGCAGTTCGGGTGGAAGAAATGATCAATTATTTTTCTTACAATTATCCTCAACCAAAAGGCGATGATCCATTCTCCATCACTACCGAGTATACCGAATGCCCGTGGAACACGAATCATAATTTAATACACATTGGCTTACAGGGCAAAGAAATTGAAACCACTAATTTACCGGCCAATAATTTGGTTTTCTTACTGGATGTATCCGGCTCAATGGAAAGCGCTGATAAATTACCATTGGTAAAATCGGGTATTCGTTTGTTGGTTGAGCAAATGCGCACACAGGATAATATTTCGATTGTGGTATATGCCGGTGCGGCAGGTGTAGTATTACCTCCAACTTCTGGGGCGCATAAAGAAAAAATATTAGACGCATTGGAACAATTACAAGCGGGCGGTTCAACGGCAGGCGGTGAAGGTATTTTATTGGCTTATAAACAGGCTAAAGAAAATTTTATGAAAGATGGAAATAACCGGATCATCCTTTGCACCGATGGCGATTTTAATGTTGGCGTTAGCAGCGATGGCGAATTAGTTAGTTTGATAGAGAAAAAACGCGAAGAGGGTGTGTTTTTAACGGTATTGGGATTTGGCACCGGAAATTACAAAGATTCGAAAATGGAACAGTTGGCAGATAAAGGAAACGGTAATTACGCGTACATAGATAATATTATGGAAGCCAAAAAAGTTTTGGTAAAGGAAATGGGCGGTACTTTGTTAACCATTGCTAAAGACGTAAAAATTCAAATAGAATTCAATCCCGGTAAAGTAAAAGCGTACCGTTTGGTAGGATACGAGAACAGATTATTAGCCAACGAAGATTTTAACGATGATAAAAAAGACGCCGGCGAGTTAGGTTCGGGACATACCGTTACCGCTATCTATGAGATCATTCCGGCCGGCTCAAGCGAACCAGTGGCCTCGGTTGACGAATTAAAATATCAGCAAACGATTACCAACACAAGCGCCACTAATGATGTGATGACCGTTAAATTCCGTTACAAAGAACCTTCAGAATCCAAATCGAAATTAATTACAAAAGTTGTTTTAGACGACAAGATCGGATTTGCCAAAGCTAGTGAGAATTGCCGCTTTGCGAGTTGTGTTGCCGAATTTGGAATGATTTTACGCGATTCTAAATTTAAGGGGCAAAGCAATTACAAAAACATTTTAGCTCTTGCAAAGGCTTCAAAAGGCAAAGACGAAGAAGGCTACCGCTCAGAATTTATAAGATTGGTGGAGATGGCGGAACTTTTAAAGAAGTAACCATTTCTTAATTTTCCGGGAGCGTTAAATGAACGCTCCCGGTTGATTTACCCCTATATAGCAACACAATAAAAAATCTTTTTTATTGTTATCTTTGTATAATGAAATTCAAAGATCTTTTAACTGCTTTCGCCTTATTGTTCCTTGCTTGTGAAACCAAAGCCCAAACCTTCAGGGCAGGATTTACAACCGGACTTGTGGCCACTGAAGTTAACGGTGCTACCAGAAGCGGGCATTTTCATAAAGCCGGGGTTTCACTAGGGCTATTGGTAAACACGCACATCAATAAAAAGAACATCTTTCAGATGGAACTAAATTATGTTCAGAAAGGGAGTTTTTACAGAGGCGATTCGTTGGGTAATGGGCGTTTTAGAATAGCCCTTAATTATGTAGAGATCCCATTTTTGGTTCGTCATAAAATTCATTTTTTAAAACGCGGAAAACCGGTGAACAGAGTTGATCTGGAATTTGGAGGATCTTATGGCAGAATGGTAAGTCACAGGGCAGTTGATGGTCAAAACACTATATTACCACCAAGCAATTACCTTTATAATTACAACGATATTAGTTTACTGGCAGGCTTCGATATTAATATTACACCCAAGTTCATTTTTTGTTTCCGTTATAGCAATTCTATTATCCCTTCCATAAAAAGAAATAGTCCTAACTTATATTTCATCACTTACACCTTTAACCGTGGTAACAATATGGTAATGTTGTTTAGTTTGAAATTCATTTTCGGTAATAATCCGGAAGCACCGCTTTCAAACAATGTACCGGATACAAAACCCGACGACCAGTAAAAAGGGTAATATTTACCAAGCAAACGCGATTACAAAAATTATTTCTGGAAAGTACTACCGCTTCAGTTTAAAGAAAACGAACTCTTAAAGTGAATAAAATCAAAAACCACTGTCTCTTAAACAGTGGTTCCTAATTTTACAGAACAATTACCTTTTTTCTTTTGCTTAATCATTCTATTAACCGTATCCCATTTTTGTAAATGATTACGCCAATGTCGGTGTATGGTATATCGTTTAATTCTTGTCGGTCCCGGACCGCTTTTCGCTTTTTGTATGTTTCAACTTCAAAGCTTCAAGACGTGATATGCTGCCTACCGCAGGCAGGTATCTTTTACCCCGCGCAATCCCGGATTGTCTTTTTGTTCTTTGTATTTTTCAACTTCAGAACTTTCGTGGTATGATAACGTTTATATAAACGCAATTGTTGTGCCAAAATTGTTTAATGACATGCTAAAAAAATACAAAAAGGAAGGCACTTAGTGAAACTCGCTTTTTTAGGGGTGAAAGCACATAATATATGAGCCGGCAAAATGAAATAATAATTGTATTTTTACTCTTAAAAATTGATCATGGCACAACAAGACTGGCCTAAAACGTTAAAGCCTTTATTGACAAAATACAAGGGCAAACCGCATCCCTTAGAATTCAAGAATCTTTATCAATTAGTGGTAATGGTGATATTGTCGGCACAGGATAGTGATAAACACATTAACCAGGTGGCCATTCCCTTCTTTGAAGCATTTCCAAACATGAAGTCGCTGGCGCGGGCGGACGCAGAAACCCTTTACCGCTTCATTGGAAAAGTGCGCAACTTTGGCAATAAAACAAAATGGCTATTGGATCTTGCCAATAAAATAAAAGACGATAAGAATATCCCTTTAACCATGGAAGAACTAACCGCTCTTCCCGGTATTGGCCGTAAATCAGCAAACGTTATTATGCGTGAAGCAAAAGTAACCACCGAAGGTGTTATTGTTGATCTGCATGTAGTACGTGTTGCTCCACGTTTAGGAATTGCTGCCGGTACCGATCCTAAAAAAATTGAAAAACAGATCATGGATGTGATCCCGCAAAAAGATTGGGGAGAAATTGGAATGGCCATTTCTTTTTTAGGAAGAGAAACCTGCAGGCCAACGGGACCTAAATGCGAGGAGTGTGTGGTTAAAAGTGGGTGTGCATATTATAAGGAACTTTAGTGAAATTATTCCGGGTTCCGGGTTTAGGGTTTTTCCGTTTTAAAACCGAGTTTATAGTAAAGTTGAAGTTCGGTTTAATACTGAAATAACGCGAAACACGAAATAATTAATAATAAATTCCAATAAATGAATGAAGCTACTCCCAAATCAGAACTTCTTTTAGAATTAGTACAAATGAAAATGCCATTTGGCAAACACAAAGGTTGGATATTATGTAATTTACCGGTTTCGTATTTAGAATGGTTTAACCGAAAGGGTTTTCCTGCGGGAAAATTAGGAATACTATTACAAACTATTTATGAGATAAAGTTGAATGGACTGGAAGGGTTGTTGGAGCCACTTAAAAGGAAGCCGTAGAAATTTGGAATTAGGTATGCTAAAGAAATTCACTATTTCGGGTTAAATATTCCGAGT
>JBGASH010000098.1:3542-11008 GCA_044229775.1 Bacteroidia bacterium | reverse complement strand
GATGAATTTATTTCCTAAAAAATAAATATGTCGTTTATAAAAATTAATTTAACTAAAACACGACTTGTTTTTTTCGGTGTTCTATTAATTAATTTTTATTATTCGCAAAACAGGAAGTTAGACAGTCTTAAAAAAATATTTCCCGAAGTTCACGACACCTTAAAAAGCCAGATCCTTTGCAAGATCTCGCGCATTTACGTAGGCAATAATCCTGATACCACTATGCTTATTGCCGATAGTGCCATTCGGTTCGCCAAACGCATCAATTATACTAACGGACTGGCCGTAGCTTACGCTGAGATGGGTCACGCCTATAATGGAAAAGGGAAATTTGACGAATCGCTTAAGTATTATATTTTAAGCTTGCAGCTATTCGAAAAACTGAACAATAAACGCGGTTTGGCCAATCAATACAACAATCTGGGTAACGCGTATAATGGTATTGGAAATAAGGATAAAGCCTTTGAATCGTTCACCAAAGGTTATGAATATGCCGTGAAAGAACCGCGCGATAATTATATGGTAGCTATAACATCGGTTGGTGTGGGTAATATTTTATTAGACCGCCAAAAACTGGGCGAGGCCATTGATTATTATTTAAGAGCGCGCGAAGCCTTCAACAAAATAGGTTCTAAAATGGAAGAAGGTGTGGCGCTTACCATGCTGGGCGAAACCTCTTTGCAAAAAAAAGATCTGATAAAGGCCGAAGACTATTTTTTAAGCGCTTTAGCTATTTTTAAAGAGGTTAATGATGACTATGGTTTGGCCTCCACCCTTGGAATGATAGGAAATTTATATGAAGCGAAACATGAACCTGAAAAAGCCATAAAATATAACTCGGAGGCACTGGCCATTCACGAAAAACGAAAAGCCTTGCTTGATATTTGGCACACCTCGGCAAAACTGGCACAGTTGTATAAGGATAAAAAGGATTTTACCAACGCCTTCAAATACCAGGAAAAAGTATTACAATTCAAAGATTCGGTGATCAACATTGAGCGGCAAAAATCCATGCACGACATTGAAGCAAAATACGAAACCGAAAAAAAAGAGCAGGCATTGGTAGTGAAAAGCCTGGAGTTAGATAAATCGCAGATCCAGGTAAAACAACGCACCACCTTGGTGTATATTTTCATTGGGGCAATGATCGTATTTTGTGTGCTGTTGTTTTTCGTTTTCAGATCCTATAATGAGAAGAAAAAGGCCAACAAACTTTTAGAACAGCAATACACTGAGATCAAGGAGAAATCCAACCAGATAGAACATCAAAAAAATATTATTGAAGTAAAGAACAAAGACATTACCGACAGCATCAATTATTCTAAATTCATTCAACAAGCCATTTTACCTTCGGAAAGCGCTATTAAAAAAAGTTTACCTAACTCCTATTGCATTTTTAAACCCAAAGATATTATCAGCGGCGATTTTTATTTTATTGAGAATGCGCCCGACCGTACGTATTTTGCGGTAGTAGATTGCACCGGACACGGTGTTCCGGGCGCCATGCTAAGTGTATTTGCACAAAACACTTTGAAGAAAATAATTACTACACATACCGCTATGCCAAACGAGGTATTATCGGAGATCTGTAAAGAATTTAAAGCCAATTTACACAGTGGCGATGGGCAAAACGACGCGATTAACGATGGATTGGATATTGGGTTGGCCTGCATTGATAAGAACAGTAACAAACTGTATTTTTCGGGCGCTAAAAATTCGCTGATACTCGTAAGAAATAACGAATTAACCGAATTAAAGGCCGACCGTTGGGGAATAAGCGGAAAAAACGAGCAGCAACAGCTTCATTTTACCAATCACGAATTACGGTTACAGAAAGGTGATAAAATTTACCTATATTCAGATGGAATTATTGATCAGTTTGGCGGACCAAGCGGAAAAAAATTCAAATACAAACAATTGCAGCAATTACTTTTGAATACCAGTAAACTGATGCTGGAAGAACAAAAAAAACACATTGAAAGTGTTTTTGAAAGCTGGAAAGGCAGTTTAGAACAATTGGATGATGTTACACTGATGTGTGTTAGTTTATAATGATAAAAGAGGCCATCATATTAGCAGGAGGATTTGGAACACGCTTACAGAATGTTGTTAGTGATGTACCTAAACCCATGGCACCAATTAACGGAAAACCTTTTTTAGATTACCAATTAAAATACCTTAAGCATTACGGTGTAAAAAAAGTTATTTTATCGGTAGGCCATATGAGCGATAAAGTAATGGCGCATTATAAAACCAATTTTGAAGGATTGGAGATCGTTTATAGTGTTGAAAAAACACCATTAGGAACCGGTGGTGGTATACGACTGGCCCTTGAAAAATGCCACGATGATAATATTTTAGTTTTAAATGGTGATTCTTTCTTTGACATGGATCTCACCCATTTTTACAATCAGCACCTCACCCACTCCTGCCTTTTTTCGCTTGCTTTACTAAAAGTTACCAATGCCGGCAGGTATGGTACTATTGAATTCGGAAATCGGCACATCATTAATTCGTTCAAAGAAAAGAACGGTGAGAATGGACCCGGTTTAATTAACGCGGGAGTTTATTTATTGAACAAAGATCTGTTTTTGAGAAAAACCGAAAGCCATAAAAATTTTTCGATCGAAAAAGATTTTTTTGAAAAGAAACTAAAGGAGATCGAGATCTTTGGTTTTGAACAGAAAGGATATTTTATAGATATAGGGATACCCGAAGATTATAAAAAAGCACAAGATGACTTTAAAGCATTTAAATATTGATAAAAGCTGGAGCTTATTCTTAGACCGCGATGGTGTTATCAATAAAAAAAAGGATAACGATTACGTAAAAGAATGGATCGAGTTTGAATTCTTAAAAGGCTCGCTGGAGGCCTTGAAGAAATTGAATAAATTATTTGGCACCATTGTAGTGGTTACCAACCAACAAGGTATTGGAAAAGGATTATACAGAACCGAGGATCTAGAATTGATCCACAAAAACATGTTGTACAAGATCCATTACATGGAAGGGCGGATTGATAAAGTGTATTTTTCGCCTTATAAAAACGAAGAGAATCACCCTACCCGTAAACCGGGAGTTGGGATGGCTGAGTTGGCCAAAAAAGATTTTCCGAATATTGATTTCAAAAAATGTATTATGGTTGGCGACAGCATGACCGACATGGAATTTGGAAAAAAAATGGGGATGATCACCGTTTTTATTTCGGAGGAGAAAAAAGTAGACGAAAAAATAGATTTTAATTTTAAATCGCTTTTAGCATTTAGCAATGATCTTTAACCATTTTAGCCACAAAGACGCAAAGGCGCAAAGATCAAAATGAAGATCTCCATCATAACCATAACACTTAACAGTGCTAAAACTGTTGAACAAACCATTAAGTCGGTGGTGAATCAATCTTACAACAACATTGAGTACATTGTTATTGATGGCAGATCGACCGACGACACGTTAAAAATAATTGACGGTTATAAAAGCAACATCGCGCATTTGGTGTCGGAAAACGATGATGGTTTATATTATGCGCTTAATAAAGGAATAGCTTTAGCCACCGGCGACGTTATTGGTTTTTTACATTCGGACGATTTTTACATTGACAGTTATGTGATCGAAAAAGTAGCCAGTGTTTTTGATAAAGAAAAATGTGACGCCCTTTATGCCAACCTGTATTACGTGAATCAAAATAATACGGATGTGATCGTTCGTAAATGGCGCTCGGGACCGTACCACGAAAATTCTTTTTTGAATGGCTGGATGCCGCCCCACCCCACTTTTTTTGCTAAACGGGATTGTTTTCATAAATATGGCAGCTTTAATTTAGATTTTAAAACTTCGGCCGATTATGAATTGATGCTTCGTTTCATTTACAAACACAAAATAAAACTCTCGTACTTAAACGAATTCATCATTAAAATGCGAATGGGCGGACAAAGTAATGTCAATGCAAAAAACAGGGTCTTAGCAAATATTGAAGATAGAAAAGCCTGGGAAGTGAACGGATTAAAGCCGGGGTTATTCACTCTTTTTCTTAAACCCTTAAGAAAAATTTCGCAATTTTTTTAAATTACCTGGCTACAATAATTTTTCCCCTTATAATTTCACTTTCGTTTTGGCCAGTTACAAAATAAATTCCCACAGGAATATTTTTGATCTCAACCTTGTAATCATTGCTTTGGTTTAACGAAAAATTCTTAACGGTTTGCCCGAGTTCATTCACTAATAAAAAAGTTATATCCGTTGGATAAGTTACAGTAAACTCACCAGCGTTGGGATTAGGAAAAATATTTAATAAAAGATCGATTTTCTTTTCTTCTTCTGTGATCCCTAAAACAACCGTACTAAATTGAGCAAGGAAACCATCGTAAGTTCCCCCGCCATATACATTTTGGTGAATCCCACTTGCTATAATTGCAACTGTTGAACAGTCGGTATAACCGGCTATATTAACATATAATGGTCCTGCGGCACACGCATAAGCATTATCATCGCCGCTACCTCCATAATAAGTAGCGCCTATTCTGTTACCCGCACCGTTAAATAAAACCAGGTAACCATCTAAAGCTCCGCCCCCAAAACTATTCTGAAATCCACTGGTAGTAGCTATAACGGTGCCGGTATTACTACCGGTTGAACCCGAAAGGTACACGTCATTATTTGAATTCACAGTTGCACAATAACCTACATCAGATCCGCTTCCGCCATAATAAGTACCCCATTGGCGAACGCCAGAGGAGCTGAATTTTGTAAGGAAAGCGTCGGATGTTCCTCCCCCAAAATTAGGTTGGTGCGAAGTTGAAGTGGCAATAGCTGTAGATGTTGGTGAACCCGACATACCAGCTAAAAAAACATCACCATTACCATCAACAACACATGATTTTGCATATTCTGTGCCTACACCCCCATAATAAGTGCCCCATTGACGAACGCCGCTTGAGTTAAATTTCACCAAAAAAGATTCCCAGCCTCCACCAAAAGTAGATTGATGCGAACCAGAGGTAGCGATCACTGTTCCTGTTCCTGAATCAACATCACCTGCTAAATACACATTTCCGGAGGCATCGGTGGCGCAAGCATTGGCTTCATCAATACCGGTATCGCCATAATAGGTGGCCCATTGGCGAACACCACTTGAATTAAATTTTACCAAAAAAGCATCTAGTTGTCCGGCGTGAACCGATTGATGCGCTCCACTGGTAGAAATTACACCTGCAACAGTGGATTGAGAAGTTCCTGCGAGATATACATTGCCACTTGCATCGGTTGCACATGAATAGCCATATTCTATTTGCGTCCCGCCATAATAAGTTCCCCATTGACGAACGCCGCTTGAGTTAAATTTTACAAGATAAGCATCGGAACTTCCTCCATAAGTGGTTTGGTGAGAACCGCCGCTTGAAATGCTGACCGTTGAAGAGGTGCTACCTGCCATGAATACATTACCGTTACCATCCACAGCCACAGAATTTCCTAACGAACCACCTGTTGCCGAATAATAAGTTGCCCATGATCGCGCACCGTTTGGATCAAATTTAGCAACAAACGCCTCAAAAGCCGCGCCACCTGCAAAAGTAGTTTGATGACTTCCTCCTGTGGCAATACTGGTACCATTACCCGAATCCGTTTTTCCGGATAGATAAACATTTCCTGAAGCATCTGCCGCACATCCCATACCCATATCATAGCCACTACCGCCATAATAGGTACCCCAAACTCTGTAATATGGATCAATAACAAAAGATTTAGCGGGATCTACGTTTTTAATATCAAATGAAATAACATTACAGTTAAGAACCCATCCCGATTTCAATGTCTTTCCTTCCTGTTTTACCAATGGCGCTTGTTCTAAAATTGTTCCAAAAGGGGTTTCAATTATAAGATTCCCCTCACGATCAATTGAAATTGACTGAGCCCCTTTAATTTCTGTTTGAATTTGTTTGTAATTGGCTCCGGGTCCAATTATATAATCGTATTCAAGACTACCATTGGAGTTGTACCATCGCAGATCAATACCATTGTAAATTTGTTTATAGGTGAGTTCTTCATAACTTTTTACATTGGTAATTCCATTGGGAAAAGCGGCAGTATAGAAATTTTCATATCCCGCCAGTGTTTTTCCTTTTACAATTTTAGCAGTCAGATTAGCATTTATCCAACTTTCATCGATGCGGTAAATGCTCGTTTGCTCCGGAACTTGTTTAGGCACATCGCCCCTTCTTACATTTTCTTCTTTCCAACTATCAACCCGGCTCAATTGGTAAGATACACCACTATTTTTTAAATGAAATACCATTCCGTTCGCACATCCCGAAAATAACACGTCCGGTCTTAATTGATTATTTTGATCATGAACCTGTCCTAAATTTTCTTTAAAATCTATTAAACCTTTGCCTGGTTCGTTTGCATTGCTATTGAAAGCTGTAAACAAAAAAAGTGAGAAAAAAGATAATGATGTTTTCATTTGAAACTATTTTAATTAAAAATAAATAAAATAATCTAAAATAAAAAGCCTTTAACGCTATTGGTTGAAAATCCTAATCGAAACGAAGGGTTCTGATAGGCGTTAAACGCGTTAGTATAAGCGTTGGGAAAAACATCATCAATAAACAACAAACCACTATTCCCGCGTTAAGCAAAGCAATATAACCCATATTAAAGATCACTGGCACGTAATCCACATAGTAGGTTTCGCTGTCGAGTTTAACCAAATGAAAATAATATTGCAGTAACACAATTCCTATCCCTAAAACATTTCCTATTATTAAACCCCGAACCAATAATTTAAGCGAGATGTAAAAAAACACTTTACGCACACTAACATTACTCATCCCAATGGCTTTTACCAAGCCCACCATGTTAGCGCGCTCAAGGATCAGGATCAACAAAGCCGTTGTCATATTTACGCCGCCAACGATCAGCATTAGTGTTACAATGATTATCCCATTCACATCTACCATTCCTAACCACGAAAAAATACTGGCATAGGTGTCCTTTACAGAGGTGATACGGTAATTATAACCCAAAAGATCTTCTAACTGGTCAACCGCTTTTTCCAAATCTTCAAAATTGTTCAGAATAATTTCATAGCTCCCCACTTCTCCTTTTTCCCAATAATTTAATTTTTGAAGCTGTTTAATATCTACAAAAGCCAAACTATTATCAAATTCGGCAAAGCCCGTACTAAAAATACCACATACTCTAAAATCGCGCACCCGTAATTCGTGTTTCACAAAATTTTGTCCGCCAACCGACGTGTCATTAAGACTTTTTTTAGTGACAAAGTAGGTCAGCAATTTTTGATTTATTTTTACATTTAATCTATCCGCTAGTTTTTTTGATACTATGATCTGTTTGCTAATTCCGGTATCGGTATAAACAGGCAGCGTGCCTTCAACCAGATATTCTTTCAAAAACGAAAAGTCGTAATTGGCCCCTACTCCTTTTAAAACCACACCTTCATTTTCTTTCTT
>JBGASH010000098.1:0-3496 GCA_044229775.1 Bacteroidia bacterium | reverse complement strand
TTTAGCGGATCGGGTTCGTTACTGGGATTAATGTTAACATTTGTGATGTTAATGTGGGCGGTAACACCCGTTATCTTGCTTATAATTTCCTGCTTAAATCCAAAAACGATGCCCACCGTTAAAATCATCACACTTATTCCCAAAGCAATGCCAATAATCCCTATTTTTACAATGGGCTTAGAAATATTACTTTTACTACCGGATGAACTTGTAATACGATCGGCTATGAAACGCTCAATATTCACTTCTACAAAAATACTATTTAATGCCTAAAACCACGATTATAGTTTTTCTTTTTATAAGTTCTTTTATGTTGGCGCAAATGCCTTTAAAAGTTCTTACAGTAAAAGATGTGACCGTTGGCGCGCAACAATTTGATCAATACCTGCCAAAACTCGCCAAAAAAAGAGTAGCAATTGTAACCAACATTACCGGAATGATCGGCAAAAAAAGTATTGTTGATACGTTGCTGAAGTTAAAAGTTGGGATAAAAAAAATATTTGGTCCCGAGCATGGCTTTAGAGGAACCGCTGATGCCGGGCAAAAAGTAAAGAGCAATATTGATAAAAAAACGGGGCTGCCGGTAATTTCATTGTATGGTTCGCATAAAAAACCAACGGCCGAGGATCTAAAAAATATTGACGTAGTGGTTTATGATATACAGGACGTGGGTGTGCGTTTCTACACTTTTATTTCAACCCTTACTTATGTGATGCAGGCCTGTGCCGAAAACTATAAAGAACTGATCGTACTCGACCGACCAAACCCTAACGGATTTTATGTTGACGGACCGGTTTTAGATACCGCCTTCCGTTCATTTTTAGGAATGCATCCGGTGCCTTTGGTTTATGGAATGACAACCGGCGAATACGCCACCATGGCCAATGAAGAACGCTGGCTCGATAAAAAAGTGGGATTACCCGGCGAACATTTAGAATGTAAATTAACCGTGATACCGGTTAAAGGTTATGATCATACTTGTACTTATGATCTTCCTGTAAAACCTTCGCCCAATTTACCCAACCTAAACGCTATTTTGTTGTATCCTTCATTAGGATTATTTGAAGGTACAGTGGTTAGCCTTGGCCGCGGAACAAGCACGCCATTTGAAGTTATTGGAAATCCAAAATACAGTAAAAAAGATTTTAGTTTTACCCCCAAGCCAAACGCTATTACTAAGGATCCTAAATATAACGGACTGGTGTGTTATGGAATAGATCTAAAGAATGAAGCCACCATACAAAAACCCTATACAAAAATTCAGCTTAAATGGCTCATCACTTTTTACAACGATCTAAAAGACCCGGAGTTCTTTGATAACAATTTCAATTACCATTCGGGCAACGCCATCTTACAAGAACAGATAAAAACGGGCAAAAGTGAGGAGGAAATACGCCTTTCGTGGCAAAAAGACCTGGCTAACTTTAAATTAATACGTAAGAAATACCTCCTTTACAAGGATTTCGAATAAGCAAATTTTTTCGATATTTTATAGCTTATTTTCTTGTGAAAATTGTTTGTTTAGCACTTTTTTTATTTTATATTTGAGATACAAAATGATCATTATAAAAGATGAAAACAGATTTGATTTTAAAAGTGGAAGAATTGCTTCAACAGGAAGCAAGTGCTGTTGCTAACCAAATGCGGACTCTGCAGAAAGAGTATCAGAAATTATGGACAACAGAATTTGAAAAGGCCAAACAGGAATTTATAGACGAGGGTGGCAAGGCCAAAGAATTTGAATATCCTAAAACACCTGAGGATGTTCAGATAACTAAACTGTTTGACCAGTTCGAAAAAAAGAGAAAAGAAGAGGAAGCGGCACTCGCTAACCAACAGCATAAAAATTTAGAGATCCGTAAAGAGATCATTGCCAAGATCAACGACCTGAGCGAAGTAAGTTCCAATGTTGGCACTGCGGTTAAAAAACTGATCGAGTTACAAGCGCAATGGAAAGAGACCGGCGCTGTTTCGTCGCATAAATACAAAGAACTTCAGGCCGAATACAGCAAAGCTATTGAAGGCTTTAATTATAAACTCAACATTGTAAAAGAATTACAGGAGCACGACCTGAAACGCAATTTTGAATTGAAGACCGAATTGCTCCAGAAATTAAAAACGGTTACCTCTATTGAAAATATTAAGGAAGCCGAACGCGTAATTAAGATCTACCGCAACGATTGGGAAGATATTGGTCCTGTTCCAAACGACAAATGGGAAGTGATCAAAACTGAGTATCGCCAAACATTGGACGAAGTATACGGCAAGATCAAATCGCATTACAATGCTATTGAGGAGAAAAAAGAAAATAACCTACATTCTAAAAAAGAGTTGATCAATAAGATCAATGCCATTGTTGCCGAAAGCGCCGGCGCCAATGTGAGAAAATGGAATGAACTCACCAATAAGATCATTGAAATTCAGAACGAATGGAAAACCATTGGTCGTACTACCTTAAAAGATAACGACGCGGTTTGGACAGAATTCAGAAAAGTGTGTGATGATTTTTTTGAGAAGAAAAAGGCCGTATTTAGTGTGTTTCACGAACAGCAAGGCGAGATCAAAAAAATAAAACAAACCTTTATTGATAAGGCCGAAGCTTTACAAAACAGTACCGATTGGCAAAAGACCTCGCAGGAATTAATGAAACTGCAGGACGATTGGAAAAAACACACGTTATTAAACGAAAAAGAAGAAAGCAAATTCTTTTTTCAATTTCGTAAAGCCTGCAACACCTTCTTTGATGCCAAAAAAGCCCATTTTGAATCGATCAACGCTTCTCAGGAAGGGAATATCGCGAAAAAAGAAGAGATCCTGGCTAAACTGAATGCTTTTACTCAAAGTGAAAATCCTACAGAAACCTTACAGCAATTAAAACAATTTACCGCTGAGTGGAACGCCGCCGGACATGTGCCGTTCAAGGATAAAAAACGTTTGAACGACGCGTTTTATAATACACTCGATAATTTGTACGAAAAACTGAACATCAGTAAATCAGAAAAAATATTGTTCCAGTTCAAAACAAAACTTGAGCGATTGGTGGCACAGGAAAACGCAATGGAATTATTACAACGCGAAGCCGATTTTTTAAAGAAGCAAATGGACGAAGTGAACAACAGCATTAAAAAATACGAGAACAACATGGGCTTCTTTAAGAACGCGAAAAGCGATAACCCATTGTTCAAAGAAGTGAACGAAAATATTGCCGCTGAAAAACAAAAGTTAGATGATCTTTCCGGTAAACGCAAATTGGTTACCGCCGAAATGAGCAAATTACGCGAAGCTTCCAAATCAGAAGTACAGCCGGCCTGAACTGAACAGAAAGACCATTTATAAACCAAGTTCTACCACTTACCAAACTTTAAAAAGTGTACGGTCTTTTTCATTTAGTTTTACGGCATGAAAAATAAATTTACCTTATTACTTACACTGGCCCTTTTTGGCTGCAACACTTTTGTGAACGCGCAAGGCAGTTTGCTTTGGGCAAAAAACATTG
>JBGASH010000097.1:0-11096 GCA_044229775.1 Bacteroidia bacterium | reverse complement strand
CTTATTAACGAGCGGGCTTCGCCAACCTTTGGTACCGGGGTAGAGTTTCGTTGTTTTAAATTTCCTATTAATGAAAAAGCAAAGGTGGAGATGGAGCTGGGTCCTTTGGCCAGTTTTTTACTAAACAAAACCGGGGTAGTTCGATTCGCCCCAGTATTGGCAGGACGTGTAAAATTTATTAAGAACGAAGATTTTGTGATCTATATTGGATCAAGTTATTCGGTTGGGATAAATGCTTTCGGAATCCTTTTTGGAACCGGTTACGTGTTCTAAGATAAGTATTTGATCACGCCCCTCTTTCTTTATCCAAATACGATTGCACCACTTCAATGGCATTGTCTATCACATCGCTTAAAGCTGTAATGTAAGTACCTGGTTTTGCCATTTCCAAAGCGTGTTTAAGCGCTTCAATTTCTTTAGGAATATATTCGTACGATTGTTTGGGATTTACTTCATGTATTCCTTCTACCAGTAAATTCACAATATCTTCTGCTTTACGGCCCCGTAAGAATTTGTCCTGACGAATAATGATATGATCGAACATTTCGGCAGAGATCCTTCCCATATCCCTTATATCATCATCGCGCCGATCGCCGGTACCGGTAATAATACCAATTTTATAAGGCGAATCAATGGTGGATAAAAATTCTTTAATGCCTCTGAATCCATCGGCGTTATGCGCAAAATCAATCAACACTTTATATTCTTTAAAATCAAAAATATTCATTCGTCCCGGTGTTTGAGCAGCGGATGGAATGAAGGTTTGCAGATTTGTTTTAATGTCTTCGATCGTAAACCCGTAAACATAAGAAGCGAGAGTAGCAGCGAGGACGTTGTAGATCATAAAGGTAACTTTCCCGCCAAAGGTTAAAGGAATATGTGAAGCTTTTTCCACCCTGAATTTCCAATCGCCTTTTTTAATGGTTATGTAACCATTTTCGTAAATGGCGGCAATACCGCCGGTTTTACAATGATCAACAATGATGGGATTGTTCTCATTCAAACTGAAATAGGCGATCTTGCAATCGGTGGTCTTTGAAATGGAAACGCAATGTTCATTATCGGCGTTCAAAACGGTGTAACCGTCGCGTTTTACCGCGCGGGCCACTACGCCTTTAACGTTGGCCATGTCTTTTAAGGTATGGATGTCGGAAAGTCCCATGTGATCTTCCTGTATATTAGTTACAACTGCCACATCGCATTTTCCAAAACCCAAACCGGCGCGCAAAATGCCGCCCCTGGCTGTTTCAAGTACGGCAAATTCAACGGTAGGATCTTTCAAAATGAATTCAGCGCTTACCGGACCGGTTGTATCTCCTTTGGTGAGCATGGAATTTTGAACGTAAATACCGTCGGAAGTTGTATAACCTACGCGGTAACCATTATTTTTCACGATATGGGCTATCAATCGGGTAGTAGTGGTCTTACCGTTAGTACCAGTAATAGCGATAATAGGAATACGGCACGATTTTCCGGCAGGATAAAGCATATCAATTACAGGTGCAGCTACGTTTCGGGGCAGTCCTTTAGCGGGCGCTAAATGCATTCTGAAACCCGGTGCTGCATTCACTTCCAAAACCACACCGCCTGTTGATTCCAGGGGTTCACTCAAGTTGGAGGCCATAATATCAATGCCACAAATATCCAAGCCAATAACACGCGAGATGCGCTCGCAAATAAAAATATTATGCGGGTGCACAATATCGGTAACATCGGTGGAGGTTCCTCCGGTACTAAGATTGGCAGTGCCTTTTAAATAACATAATTCGTCTTTTTTCAGAATGGTATCCAGTGTGTACTTATTTTTTGCCAACTGTTCGTGGGTTTCACGATCAATGGTTATTTCTGTTAAAACATTCTCGTGTCCGTACCCGCGTCGTGGATCTTTATTTTCTTTATCGATCAATTGCTGGATCGTGCTTTTTCCATCTCCAATAACGTGTGCAGGCTCTCGTAAGGCAGCGGCAATGAAGCGGTGGTTGATCACCAACACGCGGAAATCATATCCGGAAATGAATTTTTCGACAATGATCTTTCGTGAATATTTTTTGGCGTGGTCAAAAGCGGCCTGTGCTTCTTCTAAAGTTTTTACGTTAATGCTGGCGCCTTTTCCGTGATTGCCATCAAGAGGTTTAAACACCAATGGAAAACCAATGTCTGCAATGGCATCGCTCACCTCATCTATCGAGGAGATACATCTGCCTTTAGCTACAGGGATGGCGGCATCCTGAAGCATTTTTTTTGTTTCATCTTTATTACTCGCAAGATCCACCGCAATAGAACTAGTGCGATCGGTCATAGTAGCGCGAAAACGTACCTGGTTCTTTCCATAACCTAATTGAACCAGTGATTGATTATTTAAACGGATATAAGGAATGTCTCTGGCAATAGCCTCTTCAACTATACTGCCGGTACTTGGACCCAAACGGTCCTGTTCGCGCATTTCGCGCATGGTTTTAATATCGGCATCAATATCGTATGGTTTTCCTTCTACTAAAGCCTGGGCAATTTTTACAGAAGCTTTAGCGGCGAAGATCCCAACGTTCTCTTCCATGTAGGAAAACACAACATTGTAAACACCTTTTGTGCCGGTTCCTCTGGTGCGGCCAAATCCCACTTCCATTCCGGCAAGCGATTGAATTTCTAACGCTATGTGCTCAATCACATGGCCTATCCAGGTACCTTCTTTCACTCTTTCAAAAAAACCACCTTCGTGATCTTTAGAACAACGGTGTTTGATCATAGAAGGGAGCATTTTGGCAAGTCGTTCACCGAAACCCTTTATCTTGTTGGTAGGCGATTCTTCGAGCTCTTCAAGATCCAACTTCATTACGATGAGCTTTTTCCGGTAATTGGACCAATAATTAGGACCCCGAAGGGTTTTTATTTCAAGTATTTTCATAGTACAGGTGATGAATTCGCATCAAGATAGTTGTTGTTTTTTACATAAACAATATGCTGTTTAAAATAAAGTGATATTTGAAAGAATGGAAGCTGATTTATAAGGGCTTTAAGGTTAAATTTGCTGTGTAATTTATGTAAAATGAATAGTCCAAAAGGGAAATTAGTCATTATAGGCGGTTCGGTTGACCGGGGAAGTTTTACGGAGAGTCCGTCTGACCTACAAAGGAGTCTGAAGTTTTTTGAAAAGGGAATTTTAAAAAGAATCACCACCGAATCGGTAAAAAATAATCTGTCGCGTTTCGAGATCATCACCACTGCTTCCAGTATTCCGGAAGAAGTAGGGCAGGAATATATCAAAGCCTTTGCACAATTAGATGTTTTAAATGTTGGAGTTCTCAATATCAAAACACGCGAAGAGGCCAATGCACCCGAGAATATTGAACGGTTGCGAAAAGCCGACGTGGTAATGTTCACAGGTGGCGATCAATTAAGGTTAACTTCCATTTTTGGAGGCACAGCTTTTCATCATTTACTTTTAGAAAAATATGAGAATGAAAATTTTGTGATCTCCGGCACTTCGGCCGGCGCCGCAGCCAGTTCTAATAATATGATCTACCAGGGAAGCAGTCATGGCGCTTTATTAAAAGGAGAAGTAAAGATCACGGGCGGATTAGGGTTCATTAATAATGTGATCATCGATACACATTTTGTACAACGTGGTCGCATTGGTAGATTATTATATGCCTGCGCCAGTAATCCTATAAATGTTGGAATTGGTTTAGGTGAAGATACAGGTGTACTGATCACAAAAGGAAACGATATGGAGGCTATCGGTTCAGGACTTATCATTTTAGTGGATGCTACAAACATGCGTCAAACCAACATGACCGATGTGGAAATGGGTGAACCGGTTTCTATTGAAAATTTAATTGTTCATGTGATGTCAATTGATGATCATTTTGATCTTAAGACCCGAAAACTTACCATCGATCATTACAAGATCCATGCGAAACCCGAAAAAAAGGTCTAATCTTTGTAGATACCAATAAACACGTTGCTGTCGGATGATTTTTTGGCGCGGTACATTCCTTCTGAATTAAAAGGCAATTCAATATTTCCCTTTGCATCAAGTGCAATTAAACCGCCCTCGCCACCGATCTTTATCAGTTTTTTCATTACCACTACATCGCAGGCTTCTTTTAAAGAAAGTCCTTTGTACTCCATTAAGCACGAAATATCATATGCTACAACTGACCGTATAAAAAATTCGCCATGACCGGTACAGCTGATAGCGCAGGTGTTGTTGTTGGCATAGGTTCCCGATCCGATGATCGGTGTATCACCCACGCGACCATGTTTTTTATTGGTCATTCCACCAGTGGAGGTTCCGGCGGCTAAATTTCCAAATGTATCGAGCGCTACCGCGCCAACTGTTCCAAATTTTTTATCGTTATGATCCATCGTAATACTGTCGCTTTTTTTTGCTTCTTGTAATTGATCATAGCGTTGCTGAACAAAAAAATAATCATCGGGCGCGAATTCAATATTATTCTTTTTAGCGAATTCGATGGCGCCATTACCTGCTAAAAACACGTGTTCCGATCGTTCCATTACCACACGGGCCAGTGAAATAGGGTTTTTGATATTGCTCACACTTGCCACAGCGCCGGCGGTAAGGTCTTTTCCATTCATCAAAGAGGCATCCAGTTCGTGTTTACCTTCATTGGTAAATACAGCACCTTTACCGGCGTTAAAGAGCGGGTTGTTTTCCAGTTTTATAATGGCCGACTCCACCGCGTCAATGGCCGAACCGCCGCTTTTTAAAATGGCTTCGCCGGCTGTGATAGCGTCGTGAAGCGCATTCGTATAAGCAGTTTCTTTTTCGGCTGTCATGGCGCTTTTAAGAATGGTACCGGCTCCTCCGTGAATGGCTATTGCATATTTACTCATGATCGATTTTTTAAATTAAGATGCGAAATAGTTATTTACTATCATTTTGAAGTTTATTTAATGACTTTTCTACTTGTTTTTCATTCGGTATTAAAGCGTTTTGAATCCGTTTAGCATAATGAATACTATCGAGGATTTCCTTTTGTTTTTCTTCTATTATCTTTTTTTGCTCCGTGATCTCTTTATTATCTTTTTGTTTTTGACGATAACCCCTAAGCACAAAAAAACCGAAAAGTGAAACGATCGCCAATAAGATGCCAGAGCCCCAAATGATCCTATTACGACGACCGATCTCAACCCGATGCTCCAATTGTGTTTTTTCCTGCTTTAATTGTGTTATCTCTGATCGCTGCTCTTCTTCAAATTTTTTGCGGATACTCATGAAATTGGCGGTTTTTTTGGTGCCGTTTACAGAATCGTTGAGCAAATTAAGTTCCTCCAGTTTAGAAAAGGCTTCTTTGAAATTCCCTGCAATTTTATGAGCTTTTACAAAAGAGGGCATTAGCTCTAGCAACAATTCCGTGTCGTTTTCTTTTTTTCCATACTCATAGGAGTCTTCAAAAAGCAGCAAAGCGTCCTTGGCATTCCCTTCCTTCATTTCCACTTGCCCCCTGAGCATATTGACCCAAAACTTACCATATTTACTTTTGGAAGCGTTGTAGGTGGAGTCGGTGATACGAATATATTTTTTAGCCGAATCAAGCATATCCATGTAAATGAAACAACTCGAAATGTTAACGTACACTACTGCGGCGGGGATCTTTTCCTGTAAGCAGATCTTTAAAGATCTTTGATAATAGAACATCGCCGAATCGAATTGGTTAATGCTTTTATAAACCAAACCGATCATGTTGAGGTTTGTTTTTAAAAAAGACAGGTTGTTTAATTTTTGATTAATGGACCGGGATCTTTGAAAGTATGACATGGCCGACTCATTATCCTTAAAACCATAAGAGATGATACCAAGCTGCTGATAACATTGTGCTTCTGGCGCAAGAAGTTTATTGTCGAGGCAAATTTTTAAAGCATGCGTAGCCCAATAAGTGGCCAATGGGTAGTCAACATCATTGAACATGTAATAACGGCTAATTCTTAATTCAACCAATGCAATCCCATATTTGTAATCTTTTTTTCCGGCATAATTAAGGGCTTCTTTAAGTTTCATCAGGTGACGCGCGTCGTTTTCGCGCCAGGCAAGATCGAGGTAACGCCTTATTTTTATGGAATCGTTAGGAGCGGTATCCACTAGTTTTTGTAAAGAATCAATGATGCGTTGGTTATCCGACTGCGCGTTAGTTGCGGCAGAAACAAGTAATAAGATGGAGAAGAAAAAAGTAAATCTAGTATACCTGAATAGGATCATAGTTCAAATTCGTTTTCGGATCACTTTCCAATGCAAAACCGTGTAAAAATGGATTCCAGCAGATCATCACTTGTCACCTCACCCGTAATATGACCAAGTTCTTGCAGCGCGTAACGTATCTCCAACGCTAATAGATCACCGGCGATATTTTCATCAAGTCCTTTCAGTACTTTTTGCAAAGCAAGATTGGCAAGCTTTAGTGAATGGCTGTGTCGTGCATTGGTAACAATAGTATCAGTGGTGTTAACGGTGCGTGAATCAAATAGATTTACCAGTTTGCTCTTTAAAGTTTCAATATTGGTATTTTCCTTGGCTGAAATATAAATTACCGGAAAAGTGGAAAATTCTTTTTTAAGATCTTCAATATTCTCTACATCAATTTTATTGGCAACAATTAAAAGTTGCGAAGAGCCAATGTGTTGTTTAATAAGTTCGATCTCCATTTTGAGGTCGCCCGAACTTAATTCATGTACATCGAACAAATAAATTATGATTGCCGATTTTTTTATAACCTCAAACGCCTTATTCACACCAATTTGTTCAATGATATCGGTAGTTGTTCGAATCCCGGCGGTATCGATGAAACGAAAAAGTACACCTTCAATTACCATTTCATCTTCTATAACATCGCGGGTTGTTCCCGGAATTTCACTTACGATGGCGCGGTCATCTTCCAATAAAACATTTAGTAAAGTTGATTTTCCGGCATTGGGTTTACCAACGATCGCAACCGGGATCCCGTTCTTAATCACATTTCCTACTTCAAAACTGTTAATGAGCTTTTCGATGATGGTTGTAATGGTGTTGATCAATTTTTTCAGATCTTTTCTGTCGGCAAATTCTACGTCTTCTTCACTAAAATCCAATTCCAGTTCAATAAGGGAGGCAAAATTAACAAGGTGGTCGCGCAGTAACTTTATTTTACTTGAAAAACCACCCCGCAATTGTTGCATGGCCACCTGATGTGAAAGTCCCGAATTACTCGCAATAAGATCGGCAACCGCTTCAGCTTGCGAAAGATCAAATTTCCCGTTAAGGAAAGCCCGTAAGGTAAATTCTCCCGGTTGGGCCATTCTTGCACCGTACTTAAGTAATAATTGTAATAGTTGTTGTTGAATATAGATAGAACCGTGACAAGAAATTTCAATACTATCTTCTCCGGTATAGGAATTGGGCGATTTAAACACGGTTATTAAAACCTCGTCAAGCACCACTTCTTTTTCAATGATAACAGCATAATGAACGGTGTACCCTTTTTTTTCTGAGAAAATAATGGGTTCATTAAATTTGGTGTAGGAGAATTTCTCACATATACTAAATGCCTTTTTTCCACTGAGTCGGATCACCGCAATGGCACCACTACCATGCGGAGTGGCTAAAGCAGCTATTGTATCGTTAAAATCAAAGGTCATTAAGAAGGAAATGTAAGAACAAATTTTAACTAAAAAAAAGCGAGTTTTAAGCCCTTTTTGTATAATCGAAGCGACTATTCATAAAAATTCATGTTTTGTTGACCAATTATTTACTAAATCGCCGTTAAAATTGATTAAATTTTTATATTTTCGTTAGTTAAATCATACACTTAAACATGTTTAAAAGCAGATACATAATATTGTTTGTTTTATGCCTACCCTTGTTATCGGTTTCGCAATCGGCAAAAAAATATTTTGGGGCCGGCGAAAAATTTGAACAAAGCAATAATTTACCCGACGCGCTTACTAATTATTCTAAGGCCATTGAGTTAGACCCAATGTACGAGAAGGCGATAGTGGCACGTGCTTTATGCTACGAAAAAATGAATAAGAAGCAGGAAGCGGTAGATGATTATAAAAAAGCAATCAGTCTTTCGCCAAAAGAAAAGGATTATTACTATAATGCCGGCCGCTTATTATTCAATTTAGAAAAATATAAGGAGTCGGATGAAATGTTGCGTAAATTATTGGAGCGCGATCCGCGCTACGTTGAGGCTATTGACCTAGAGCTTAAACTGGTACCTAAGATCAGAGATTATACGTATGGTTTGGCGGTAGCGCAAATGCAATTCAATATAAAAGAAAACGTGACCTCCTGTTATAATCATGGTGTAATGAACGACAGTTTGCATAATTATGTGGAGGCGGAGAAAGATTATAAGATGTCGAAGTTCTACGACTCCAAATTTATTCCGGCTTATGTGGGCCTTGCCATTGTTCAGGCTAAATTAAAAAAAGGAACGGATGCTATGGCTACTTGTGATCTCGCGCAAACAAAAGATCCAAATAACAGTGATATAGCTTATGCAAGAAGTGTGGTTTACGCGCTTAAAAATGATTATCAGAATGCTTTGAATGAAATAACTAAGGTGGTTGTTGAAAAGCCAACCATCACAAATTATAAACTTCGTGCACATTATTATTTTAAATTAGGACAATTTCAAAATGCTGTAGGCGATTACGCATTGGCTTTGAAACAAGATTATAACGACATTGATTCGTATTTAAAGCGCGCCGCATGCTATGAGCAGTTGCAAAATTATAAAGCCGCAGTGGCCGATTACAATACGGTGGCCGGTTTAGCAAAGGGTGATGCTAAAGTGGAAGGAATTGTTGCTGACGCCAAGAAAAAAGTATTTGAACTTAGCCGCGAATCGTACAAGCCCGAAATTACCTTGACCTCTCATAAAACGGTAAATGATAAATACGTTAAGATCCCGGGTGATAAAGATGAAATTGTTTTTAAGGGATTGATAAAAGATGAAAGTCAGATCGCTTCTATAACAGTGAATGGCATTCAGGCAGAATTCAAAAAAGATTCTTTGAATCCTTCTTTTAACGCAAAGGTTAAAGGTTTGGCACAAGCCACGGAAGTAATTATAATTGCCAGCGACGTTTATAACAACGTTCAAAATATGGTATTCAAGATCGAGCGAACAGAGATCAACAAGCCGGTAATTGTTTTAGAAACACCGGCTGCTTCATCTGATAATGAAATATTCCTTGAAAGCAATTCTTCCGATATTTATATCCAGGGAAAGATAAAAGATGAAAGTTTGATCGAATCTATTTCTATTGAGGGAATTGCCGCTTCCTATTCGCCAACAGCCTTGTATCCTGATTTTTCTGCCCAAATAAGTATTGCCAATAAGAATAAGATCAATATTACAGTAAAAGATATTTATGGTAACGAAACCAAACAGGAATATAATTTGAACAGAAGTGGTGCTGAAGCTGCTTTAAATAATCCCATGGGAACCACATGGGTGGTATTCATCGAGAATAGTAAATACCAAACTTTCCCAAGTCTTGATGGTCCTGCAAAAGATGTGTTGTCGATGAAATCGGCACTAGCGGGCTATAAAGTTTCTAAGATCCTTCATAAAAAGGATATGACCAAAACCGAAATGGAAAAATTCTTCGCCATTGAATTACGAGATTATGTAAAGAATCAAAATGTACAATCATTGATGATCTGGTATGCCGGACATGGTAAATACGTTAGTCCAACTGGTTATTGGGTCCCTGTTGATGGAAGAGCTGATGATGAATTCAGTTATTTTGGCATAAATAATTTAAAGGCTGCCATGCAATCCTATTCAGGAAAACTAAAACACTTATTGGTGGTTACCGATGCCTGCGAATCGGGTCCTAGTTTTTTATTGGCCATGCGCGGTGGTGTCGAAGACCAGCGTTGTGAAAACTCCGATCTTATAAAATCCAAATCGGCTCAGGTAATAACTTCAGCCGGGTATGAGTTAGCTTCCGATAATTCACAATTCACTAAAACATTCTCTTCACAATTAGTAAATAATACGGATGCCTGTATTCCTATCGATAAGATAGCTAAAAAAGTAACCGCTGCTGTGGTTGGTGCCGGTAACCAGGCACCAAAGTTTGGGAAGATAAAGGACCTTGAAGATGAAGGCGGAACTTTTTTCTTTATAAAAAAATAGATCTCGGTGAGCAGAATAATGAGATTACGCAAAAAAATTATTCAGCTTTTCGTATTTGTTCTATGTCCGTACCTATTTAAAGCGCAAACCTATCCTTTTATAAATTATGGTGTTCAAAACGGATTGGCGCAATCCAATGTGTCGGCCATTATTCAGGATAAGAATGGATTTGTTTGGATCGCTACCGAAAGCGGAGTTTCAAAATTTGACGGAATAAATTTCAGCAATTATACTACTGAAAATGGTTTGGCCAGTAATAACGTTAGCGCATTATTGCTGGATAGCAAAGGTAATATTTGGATGGGCCACGAGAATGGCAGTTTAACTAAATACAACGGTAAAGGTTTTATACAGGTAACAAGTAATTTGTTGCCAAAGGATAAAAAGATCTATTCATTATCTCAGGAACGGTCAGGTGCTATTTGGGTTTCAACAGCAACAGGAGGCGCTATTAAGATTATAAATCCCGAGGAAGTCAATTCGCCTTCTAATTTTAAAACTTATTCCAGTAAAGAAGGTTTGGATCAATATGTATTCTTTGCCAATGAGGATAAACAAGGAACGGTTTGGTATTTGACCGGTATAGGAATAAAATATTTTGATAAAGCAACCAACAAATTCGAATTTTTCAGACAACCAGGCATGCCGCCCGGACAAGTTACCGCCATTAATACCGATAACAAAGGAAATCTTTTAATAGGTACATCAACAGGATGTATTTCGCGATTCGTCCCTGATAAAAAAACATTTGAGGAGATCATTGCTCCGGGTACCATTGCTAACAGTATGGGTGGTAACGCTAATTTTGTTTATACCATACATGAGGATAAAAGTGGCAATATATGGGCTACTATTTTAAATTACGGTGTTTGCAGATGGAGTATTGCCGACCGTAAGCTTACTTTTTTTAATTCGCGTAATGGTTTGGCGGCCGATAAAGTAAAATGTATT
>JBGASH010000096.1:0-11150 GCA_044229775.1 Bacteroidia bacterium | reverse complement strand
ACTTGTATCAATGATTTTATTCATACCGATGGTTACATCAGCGGACAATTCGCATTTGCCAACAATTTATACATTGAAGCGGGATCAGATGGAGGAACCGGGAATATTACCGCTAATGGCGGGGGTGCACAAACCTATTCGGTTTCTTCGGGCGCACCTCGTACCTGCCAGTTTACCGTTAATAAATCGGCGGGGGCAATTACACCTGCAGGTGCTACCACTAATTTTTATGTGAGCGGATTTTCTTTGATCAGTGGAAGTTTTACTGCTCCAACCGGAACACTCAATGTGGGCGGAGTATGGGCCGCAAGTTTCACTATTTTTTCACATAGTGGTGGAACATTCAATCACAATAATGGTACAGTAGAAATGAATCCTACCAATTCGGGATGTACGCTGCGGACGTTTACAATGGATGTAATAACAGGAACCATATTTTATATTTTGGATATTAACGGGCTTTCGGGCTGTGGATTAAATCCCGTTGTTACAACAGCTGCATCCGACAGTATTGAAGTTGTGAACAATTTATACTTTAATGACGGTCAATGGAACGGTATCATGGAATCAAAAGGTAATGTTTATGTTACATCCACTTTTGACGGTGGAACCGGGCGATTAATTTTTTCGGGAGCTACTAACCAAAATTTCGATTTAACTGGTGCTACCGGAAACTTTAACGGTCCAATTGTAATGAATAAAACTTCGGTAACAAACAGCGTTACATTGATTTCAGATTGTTTGCTTGATGCAGGGGCAACACAGAGTGCCATCTTTAACGTAGGTGTTTTAGTGTCTTCCTCATCTGCACTATTAATAATTGGAAATGCAACAACTGTTTCCGGCGCAAATAATAATAGTTTCACAAGTGGACAAGTAAGAAAAATCGGAACGCAAGCTTTTGTTTTTCCTACAGGAAAAAACGCTGTGTATGCCCCAATAGCCATAACTTCCCCAACAACAGCCACTGATCATTTTACAGCCGAATATTTTCAAACGGATCCTTCACCATCTTATACTAATTCTTCAAAAGACGCAACACTCAACCATATTAGTTCTTGCGAATACTGGATCCTAGATCGCACCAACGGTGTTTCCAATGTGTCGGTTACTCTTAGCTGGGATTCCAGAAGTTGCGGGGTTACTTTATTAACCGATTTAAGGGTCGCTAGATGGAACGGCACCACATGGAAAGACCATGGCTATGGAGGGGCAACAGGTAGTACAGCAACTGGTACAATTATATCCTCCGGAGTTGTTAATGCCTTTAGCCCGTTTACCCTCGCCTCTTCTACTGCAAATAACCCATTACCAATTGAATTATTATTCTTTAAAAGTGAGTGCGTTAACAACAACCTTCTTTTAACCTGGTCTACAGCAACGGAGCACAATAATGATTACTTTACTGTTGAAAAAAGCGCAAATGGTATTATTTGGGAAACTGTAGGAAAAGTTAAAGCTGCCGGCAACTCTTATTCAACTTTAAATTACACCTATAACGACACAAAATATAGCACAGATAAATTGTACTACCGCTTAAAACAAACCGACCTTAACGGTGATTATAAATATTCAAACCTTATTTTTGCTGATAACTGTGCTGGCCAAAATGATGGCGTTGTAATATTTCCAAATCCAGCTTCAGGTAATTTTACTATTATGTTAGACAAAAACATGACTGTAGAGTCTATCGAAATCTATAACGTAATTGGTGAAAAAATCTATTCCTTAACAGATTATACCAAAGGAATTGACCTGACCGGAAAACCGCAAGGTATCTATTTCCTCCGAATAAATCTCAATACAAAAAGTATAGTTGAAAAAATTATTTTAGAACAATAATTTCTACTTAAACGCCTTTTTCCATAAGCTCAAAACCAATAATTTATAAAGTAGTTTTGTTTCAAAGCTTCCAGCCTTCCCTTCATTAAATTTTTTCTTAATAAGATCCGTTTTAACAAAACTGAATTTAGAAGCATTCACCGTTTCGATGATGTTATTAAAATTACCTGAGACCCATTTATTCATTGGCGTTTCAAACCCTTTTTTATCGTAGCGCGTATAGATCTCGTTTGGTAATTTATCTTTTACTGCCTCCCGTAAAAAATACTTCGAAACCCCTTTTTGCATTTTACGGTTACCATTTATAGAGAACATCAATTCAATTAGATCAACATCATCGCTAAAAGGTGTGCGGCTCTCAACACTGTGCCACATGCCGCAGCGGTCCTCACATTTTAAGAACGATTTTAATCTTGCACTTCCAATGTCGTATGCTAATTGATGATTAACGTTCTCAAAATATTGAACCGGATTTATAGCTGGATAAGCCTGCGTGAAAACGCTATCAAAATACGGCTCGTTATCTTTTAAATATACATTGTAAGCCGATTTTATTTTTTCCTTTACGAATAAAGCTAATGGCGACGAAATACTTTTTTTACTCGCCATCATATCGCTCATCAATCCAAAAATATTTCCATATCCTAAAAGATAATTCCATTTGGCCACAAAATAGTGATGATAGCCGGCAAACAACTCATCAGCCCCCTGCCCGTCTAAAACCACTTTAATGGAATTAAGCTTCGCCAATTCCATTACTTTATACTGAGCATAAGTACTAGTATCCCAAATAGGAACGTCTTGAGAATAAACCAACGTTTCCAATTCATTGAACAATCCCTCAGAAGTGGGTTCAACGGTTTTATGAATACCATTCACTTTTTTTGCCACCAACTCGGCATATTTACTTTCATCGCTGCTATCGCCTTTAAAAACAGATGTAAAAAAATGCACAGGCTTTTCTCCCTTACTCATAAGCACAGCCAATACAGAACTGTCAATTCCTCCGCTAAGGCACGAACCCACTTCCACATCGCTTCGCAAACGGATATCAACCGCTTTGGCTAAAGCCGCAGTTACTTTACGGGTCAGGTCTTCGTTGCTTTGGAGATCGGTTTCATGAACATAGTGGTGATCTAATTTATAATAAGCTTCGGAGTGCACTATATGATTTTCGAGATCATAGGTGAGATAATGTCCGGGCCACAATTCTTTTACATTCTCAAAAAAATTACGCTCCTCTATTTCAGTTTTATTATTAATGAAATAATCGTGAAGCGCTTTTTCATTGGCGTGGGCTTTTATTAAACTGCTTTTTACAAACGCTTTTTGTTCGCTCGCAAAAGCAAACGCATTGTGGGTATTTATGTAATAAAAGGGCTTTACCCCAAATCGGTCGCGCGAACAGAACAAATTATTTTTTTCGATATCATAAATAGCGAACGACCACATCCCATTGAACTTATTCAAGCATTCAATACCCCAGTATTTATAAGCGTTCAATACCACTTCCGTATCACTCGAGGATACAAAGTTGGCTCCTAATTGTTCCAATTCTTTTTTTAGCTCGAGGTAATTATAGATCTCGCCATTATAGGTGATCCATAATTTTCCATCCTGTAAACACATTGGTTGATGCCCACTTTCGCTCAGGCTCAGGTCTAAAATAGATAAGCGGCGATGCGCGAAAGCCAAAGTAACTTCGCCGTTAACTTCCGACACGTTTTTTTGCGGTAAATAATTTAATGATGTACTTTTAAAAGAAGGAGTATCGTTCGAAGAACAAACCGTTACCCTTTTTCTATCTGCAAGTAAAAACCCTTCACCATCAGGACCACGATGCTTTATGCTTTTCGACATAGCCTGAATCGCCTCTTTAATATTTAAAGAATCCGTTGTTTTAAGCGCTATACCGGTAATGCCACACATCCCCTAATTCAATTTAAGTAATTTAAATAATTTTTCCTTTTCTATCTCGCGAACTTCACCTGACCGCATATGTTTTATATCAAGATCTTCGATGGCTATACGTATAAGACGTTTACAATCGTGTCTTACACCGCTGCACATTTTCCTGATCTGCCGGTTCTTTCCTTCCATCAAATTTATTTCGAGCCATGATTGTGGCAGATCATCTCTGAAAGCGTGACCCCTTTCGGGTAAATAATCCGGTTTTTGTATCTCTCTTACATCGCAAGGTTGGGTAAAATATTGTCCCCTGCTTTGAACTTTTATTTCCACCCCGCTTCGCAGTTTATTCAACGATTCTTCGCTCACTTTTTTTTCAACCTGAACTACATAGGTGCGTTTGTGTTTTTTTAAAGGATGAAGGAGGGCTCGGGTCATGCTTTTATCGGTTGTTAAGATCAGTAACCCCTCACTATCCGCATCAAGGCGGCCAATAGCGTGTGTTCCTTCGGGAAAATCAAAATCCAGATCGCCTAATAAACGTTTGTTATTGGAGCTAACAAACTGCGAAACCATTTTGTAAGGTTTGTAAATATAAAAATATCGGAAATTTGTTTCTATAAGAATTATTTCTGTTTCTCGTCAATTCGCACAACATGAGTAACGCCTTTTACCTTTTTAAGATTTTCGAGAAGGTGGTTCAGGTGCTTTGTGTCGTGCACATACACCATAATGATCCCTTCAAACAATCCGTCATCGGTATCAAAACTGATTGACCGCATGTTAATACTATTTTCATTTGAAATAACTTTAGTGATGTTATTTACAATTCCAATCTCATCGGTACCAATGATCTTTATTCCCGCAAGGAACGAAATTAAATGTTCGTTGGTCCATTTTGCTTTTATCACACGGTAAGCGTAATTCGACAACAGCTTAATGGCATTAGGGCAATTTACCCTATGGATCTTGATTCCTTCGCTCACGGTCACAAAACCAAACACATCATCACCGGGGATGGGATTACAGCAAGGCGATAAATTATAATCAAGCTTTTGCATGTCGTCGCCAATAACAAGCATATCACTTTTGCCGCGTGCATTGGTTACCAAAGCTTCAATTTTTTTATTTTCCGCCTTTTTCGCCGGAGGATTCTTTTTAGGATTTTCTTTATACTTAATAAAATCCTTGATCTCTTTCACATCCACATTTCCAACCGCGGCCCTGTAAAATAATTCCTGCGAATTAGGCAGTCGCAAAAACTTACAGAAGTTGTTTACGTTTTGCAATGTAAAATCGATCTTGCATTTATAGAATTTCTTTTCCAACAACTCTCTTCCCTTCTCCGCTACTTTTTTACGTTGTTCCTTTAAAGCGTTTTTGATCTTGGATTTGGCCCGCGCCGTTATCACATAACTTACCCAATCCTCTTTGGGACTTTGTTTTCCCGAAGTTAAGATCTCCACCTGATCGCCACTTTTTAATTCATAACTAAGTGGAACCAGTTTGTGATTTACTTTCGCTCCAATACATTGTTCACCGATCTTGGTATGAATATCAAACGCAAAATCAAGAGCTGTAGCGCCACTCGGAAGTGATTTCATATCCCCCTTTGGGGTAAACACAAAGATCTCGTCGGAAAATAAATTTAATTTAAAATCATCTATGAATTCTAAAGCGTTAGCATCGGGATTTTCGAGCATTTCTCGGATCTTCTTTAACCAACCCTCCAGTTGATTTTCTTTTTCGGCAGCCGACTCTTTATATTTCCAATGTGCCGCGTAACCTTTCTCGGCAAGCTCATCCATTCTTACAGTTCGTATCTGAACCTCAACCCATTTACCTTCAGGACCCATTACTGTGGTATGCAAACTTTCGTAACCATTACTTTTAGGCGTTGAGATCCAATCGCGCAGACGATCAGGACTCGGATGATAAAAATCGGTAATGATGGAGTACACTTTCCAGCAATCCGATTTTTCCTGCTCCAAAGGAGTATCTATCACTATACGTATAGCGAAAAGATCGTATATTTCTTCAAAAGGAACACCCTTGTTCTTTATTTTATTATAAATGGAATAAATGGATTTTGGGCGACCATACATCTTAAATTTAAAACCCTGCTCCTGAAGGATCTCGTTTAAAGGCTCAATGAACTTTTGAATAAAGCGTTTTCTTTCGGGTTCGGTCTCTTTTAATTTATTGGCAATATCATTATAAACCTCTTCATCGGTATACTTCAAAGCCAGATCTTCTAGTTCCGATTTAATAGCGTTCAATCCCAAACGATGCGCTAATGGCGCGTATAAAAACAACGTTTCACTCGCTATTTTAACCTGCTTATCACGCTTCATGTGTTCAAGCGTACGCATGTTATGAAGACGATCAGCCAACTTAATTAAGATCACGCGTACGTCCTCGGCCATGGTGAGGAGTACTTTTCTGAAATTTTCGGCTTGTATAGAAGCTGTGTTATCAATTACACCCGAGATCTTTGTGAGCCCGTCGATAATAGCGGCGATCTTTGGGCCAAATAATCCTTTAATGTCATCGAGGGTTAGATCGGTATCTTCAACCGTATCGTGTAATAAGGCGCAAACAATTGCAGTGGCGCCGAGTCCTATCTCCTCAGCACAAATGTGCGCCACAGCAATAGGATGATAAATGTAAGGTTCGCCCGATTTGCGGCGCATTTCCTTATGCGACTCTACCGCCAATTCGAAAGCTTTACGGACCATTTCCTTGTCGCCTTTCTCCAAACGGCGTTTACAGGCCTTAATAAGGGCCCGGTAGCGTCTCAAAATTTCTTTGCGTTCGGCTTCAAGATCAATTTGCATGTCGGGTAAATATGTTTTCTTTGTATCTATTACTAACGGTATTACCTTTTACAAAATTACTTAATTGAACGGTTTTTCCTTATATATTTTTTACTTTTTACGGTCGGTACTGCTACGTGGACCAATAAAAACCATTCGTTTGCTCTTATACGAAAATAAATACGAAAAGTTGTTCAATATTAAGACCTTGCAAATAAAGAGGTCGGACCATAAAGATAATTACCATTATCAGGGCGCAAGTTATATGGTTTTGCTTGGCCTATTCAAGATTATACCCGACCATTTTAAGGGCAAAATGTTTATAGATTACGGTTCAGGTAAGGGACGCGCCCTATTTTGTGCCGAATATTGCGGATTCAATAAACTTACCGGTATTGAATTAGATGCTTCTTTAGTAATTGACGCCGCCAAAAACTTAACTTCCTACTCGCTAAAACGCGCCGAGAGTACCTTTGACTTCATTGCCATAAACGCATTGGATTATGAAATTCCAACAGACGCATCGGTGTTCTTTTTTTTCAACCCTTTTTCAGAGCACATCATGCAAAAAGTGGCGGAAAATATTTTGAGCACTTACAAAAAAAACAAACGTGAAGTATTGGTTATCTACATGAACCCTCAACACAAAAATGTATTTTACAAAATGGGGTTTAAAGAATATGATGTGTTTAAATGCTACTTTTATACCGAGGCGGTGTTATTTACATTAACTGATCGGTAAAGTATTTCATCACGGCATCGTAGTACGATTTTGAAACAATGTAAATACGTTTTGGCAGAGACAAACCGTAAATGCCAAAATCGCTCGAATTAAGCCAGATGCTCTCATTAAAATTATCCTGAAAAAGGCTCTCACCGTATATCAATGGCGAATTGATGTAACGGGTAAGAATAAGGTTCCGTGAAAAAACACCGTCGGTTATCGACATTCCTCTGGTGATCAGGTACTCGGTATCCGTAATTTTGGCAGCCGGTATTTTTAGATTTTTTACGAAAGCTTTTACAGCGTGCATTCCCATATTTTGCGATTCTTCTGTTTGTTTAGTAAGAAGCAAACGAACAAAATGCACTTTGTTTTGCTGCTTTTTTATATCATCGGCAATAAACGCTCCCGGTATAAATGCCATGGTAAGATTATTCTGACTTGGCCCTTTCCATGGTGCGTTTTTCTCATCCACATTATAATGTATGATCACCGATAAATGCGGTTTGAAATTATTGATCTTATTGGCCCTTTCTACCAATTCATAATCCCTGAAAAATTTCCAAAACAAAAGATCTTTAGGCATTTTTTTATAGGAAAGTTTTTGTTCATTGGTAATTTCTTTGATCTGTGCCAAACTATCCAACACTTTCATGCGCTTATTAGCAAACCATTCCGCATAGCTAATATTGAACGCGGTGGAGTTTTGTTCGGGTCGGCTTAAGAGCACAGTGGCGCCTTCTTCTTCCAACATGTTTTTAAGAAGCTTTGCCGTTAAAAATGTGAGTTGACCTTCTACCAATTTAACACTGTCGGTCATCTTAGAAGCCAAATGAGGAAAATAAAGATACTTGCCTTCTATTTTCGCTTCCACGATGTTAGATGAAAAATGTCCCGGATCAATAGCGATGCGAATTCCGGCTAACAATTTGCCGCGTTTATATTCGGGAAGCTTTTTTTCTTCTTCGTAAGACAGCATCAAGCTGTCTTTTTGCATTTGATTGAGTTTTTTTGTCCCTTTTTCTTTGTATAATTTTAATTGTTGCTCAAGCGAAGAATTTTCAAAAAAAGCCGAAAGTACTTCGGTTTCCTTTGCGTAAATCGTAAATTCCTTTCCGCCTTTCGCGTTCAAAATATGAATAGCGTCGGCGTCAAACTTAACCAGTTTATTAAGCGAACCGTCTAAATTAAGGTATTTATCATAACGTGCCTTACATTCGGCAATAGTTTGGCCGATAGCGGTAGATGCTATCAAATAAAATAAAAAAATCAGCGTTTTAAAACCTTTCATAAAGGGTCTAAGTTCAATATTAAGGTTTCAATTTAAAGATTCGCAACATAATGTTTTTAACCGCCCCAATAGTATAACTTTGTAGGGTCTAAAAAGCCTTACAATTTATAAATTTGTAGCTTTAAAACCAAATGGCAAAAGTGTTAATAATAGGTCCCGGATTTCCCTTGCGGGGAGGACCCGCTCAGTTCAACGAGAACCTTTGTCGTGAATTCAATAAGCAAGGACACAGCGCCGAGATCGTTTCTTATTCGCTACAATACCCCAATTTTTTATTTCCGGGAAGTTCACAATACGAAAAAAGCGGAAAAGCGCCAGCAGATCTTAAAATTCACACCCTAATTAATACCATCAATCCTTTTAACTGGTTTAAAACAGCCCGCTTTATAAAAGAACAAAAGCCCGATTTTATTATTATCCGTTACTGGCTTCCTTTTTTCGGACCCAGTTTAGGAACCATCGCCCGTCGCGTAAAGAAAAACTCCAACATAAAAATTCTGGCATTAACCGATAATATCATTCCGCACGAAAAGCGAATGGGCGACAAACCCTTTACCAATTATTTTGTAAGATCTTGCGATGGTTTTATTACCATGTCGCAAGCCGTATTGAATGATCTGAGCAAATTTACCACTACCAACAAAAAAGTTTATTCGCCTCATCCTATGTACGAAACTTATGGCGAAAAGATCCCTAAAGAAGAAGCGCGCAAAAAACTTAATTTAAATCCCACTGAAAAGATCTTGCTATTTTTTGGTTTGATCCGTAAATACAAAGGTCTCGATATCTTATTGGAGGCAATGGCGCACGAAAGAATCATGAAACAAAACATCAAATTGCTGGTAGCAGGCGAATTTTATGAGGACAAGCAACCGTATCTCGATCTTATCAAAAAACACCAATTGCAATCGCATGTTATCTTTCATGCTCAGTTCATCCCTAACGAAGATGTTCGTTACTATTTTTGTGCGGCCGATCTCGTAACCCAAACGTACCGAAACGCCACTAACAGCGGTGTAACAATGGTAGGTTACTATTACGAAAAACCCATGTTGGTAACAGATGTGGGCGGATTATCGGAGTTGGTTCCTCACCAGAAAATAGGATATACTGTTCCAATTGATGTAACTAAGATCTCGGAAAGCATACTTGATTTTTTTGAACATGATCGCGAAAAAGAATTTGTTGCCAATCTGAAGAACGAAAAAATAAAATACGAATGGGGCACCTTTATTAACAGGGTGTTAGAATTATATAACAGGTGTTAATTTCTTTATTCTAATAACTTGTGTATATGTTTTGGTTTATACTCAAGCATTTACAAACTTCCTCCACTTTTTTCGTGAATTACTCCCTATTTTGTTAATAAAGCAAATTTTTCGCTCTTAATAGCCTTTGTATTTTTAACAATTAACCCCAAAGGTATGCCTTTGGCACTAGTATTAATTGAATGGCTTTACAAGTAAACGTTAAGGATATTTTATCCCAATTGTATCACAACCGCGGTGTGGTCGAATTTTTATTCGCTAACCGCGAGAACATTACCGTGAACGAATTACTGGCACGCGAGGATATAACGGAGGAGCAATACCAGAAACTCCGTTCGCTTGACCTGATCTACGAATATGAAAGCATCGTTAGTCTTAACGACGCCGTAGTAGCCATGTTCGAAGACTTCATGGAGATAGGAGAAGTAACACCTGGCTTCATTAACGATTACATTAACGAATTAAAACGCCATATCCGTTTTTACCAAGATGTACACGAACGCCGCTTTTTACGCAGCATTAAAAAATATTTAAAACGCATCAACGTTGCACTTTCCCGCGAGATCATCAAGCTCCAAAAAAATGTGGATGATACTTACAAGAACGAAAGCAACTACCGCATCAAATTACAGAAACTCGAGGATTACCGTCAGAAACGCGACACCATCATCGACTTCATCAAAAAAACCGAAGAAGTTATTGAGGAAACCCGGGCGTTGTTCAGCCTCACCAATGATACCGAATTATACGGCATCGTGAACTCCCTCAAAGCGAGTTTAATTGAAAATCTTGACTTCTTGATCGAAGTTCAAACTGATATTACGGATTATATCAACAAAATACAGTTCCAACTGGATGTTTACGTAAAAGCACAGCGCTTAAAGGAAGTGAAAGACCATGGCGCGTTACATTTCAGAACCAACTTTACCGAAACAGTAAAAGCCTTATTACCTTTAAGGTTTAACGGTGTTAAAGGTCCGCGTACAAAAATTCAGGTGGGCTTTTTAATGACCGACGAAGGTTACGTGTTATGCCAGCGTATTGCTGAGAAATATAAGATTTCTCGTCTAATGATGCGTGGCATGGCCGGTAAGATGGCGGGCAATTTTAAAGAAAAATTAGTTGATAACCAGATCAAGCTTGATACCGAAAAATTAGTTGGCCGTTTTTTAGCCCAGAACAAATTAAATCTATTTGAATTTTTGATCCAGTATAAAGTCCCGAAAGCGGTTGGCGAAGTACGTTTGGAAGATCGCATGTCGCTTTTTGTAGAGATCGCCATGGAATACGAAAAAACACTG
>JBGASH010000095.1:0-11128 GCA_044229775.1 Bacteroidia bacterium | reverse complement strand
TTCAATATAACTACTACGCCATTGTTCTGGCCGCAGGTAGCATTGGTGTAATTGATGATCGCACTTGGAACCGGATTGATCGTTACCGTGCCCGTGATCTGGCTCGTACAACTTCCTACCGTACCCACAACCGTATAAACTGTCGTAGATAACGGACTGGCCGTAACTACCGCGCCACTCGTGGCACTCAAACCCGTGCCCGGACTCCAACTATAACTCGTCGCTCCACTCGCCGTCAAAACCACATTTCCGCCAGGACACAAACTCGGCGTTTGAGGCGTGAGGGTTAAAGAGGGGGGGACGGATGAATTACCAAGGTTAGTGGTGGCAGTAGTAACACAACCTCCAGCGCCCATAACGGTCACGGTATATATCCCGCCACCCAAATTAGTTGCAACAGAACCACTTTGCGCTGATGGGGTCCATGTATAGGTAAATGGCCCGCCACCCGTAACATTAACAGTGGCTGAACCAAGCGCGGTGCAAGTGCCTGGTGTTGCAAGAACAGTAGCTGTAATTGGAGAGATGACAAATGTTTTAGAAAACACAGGGCCGCATGGCGCATTTATCTGCATGTTCACCGTATAATTTCCGGCGCTTAATCCGGTAACCGTATTGGTAGATGAAGCGGAATTGAGAGTAGTGCTAAAAGTACCTCCGCTGTTTGACCAAGTATATGAATAAACAGGATTTGAAATATTAGTAGTGATAGAGGCCACAGCGCTATTACAAGATGGTATAACAGTATATTGATTTACAATACAGGCTAAGCTATTAATAGCAGAATACGTTCCTGCAAACCCACTACCGGATACATATAAAATATTTGTTGGTCTGTCCAATTTAATATCATAAACATATTTATTAGCAGATGTTGCACCTAATGGAATACTTCCATTTGCATTGAAAGCAGAACCGGTAAAATTGTAACACAAAATAGAACCGTTACCTCCAATATATAAATTATTACAATCATCCACCGCAATTCCGGCCTGTTGTTTTACAGTGAGTGCGGGGACAACAATAGAAGCTATTTTTGCCCCGGTAGTAAGATTGTATGCAGCGAGATTAGATCCATCATAATAAAAAAGAAAATGAGCATTAACCGCCAATACGTTTAAGCCATTCGAAGACAATCCTCCAGAACCAACAAAAGCATTTTTATTGCACTGCTCACAAAATGTTCCATAGGTACTTGGAACCGCCCAAATGGCTCCGTTGTAAGTCGCGTTTACTTTAGTGATAACGTTGTTCACTCCACTAACGTTCGCTCCATATATCACATATAAAACACCTTGCTCATCCATAGCATGAGAAGCAACGTCTTGTGCAATTCCGGGGTTTGCATTCTGGAGACAAGCAAAGGAAGTAGCGGCGGTATTTTGATTAATATTACAAAACGAATTGTTTGTTGAAGTTCCTCCTCCTAAACCAAACACATCTCCGGTTTTACAGAGAAATCCCATGTCCCAACACTCTTGCCACAAACTTGAACCGGTAGTAATAAAATTATCGTAAATACCGTTAGCATCAATTCGAATTACTCTGTTTCCGGCATTAACATAACCCTGTCCAATATAGGTTTTACTATTAAATTTATTCACTACAAAGTTTCCTGCCTGCGATAAGATAGCTGCAGAAGTCCAAGCGGGCACAACAACGATACCTCCAAAAGTCCAAAGTAATGCACCGCCAGGTGAGTATTTAGAAACCTTAAATGGATTATATCCACCAAAAACAAATAAATTACCCTGATAATCATAGTCAACATCATAGCCATAATTATTTGTGGTTAACCCGGTGGTTAACGTAACCCATGGATCAATAATTAATGTTTTAGTGGCATTATACCCTTCCGGAAATTTAAATCCTACAACATTGTCCGTTAGCAAATAAGCTGAATTTACTTTTTCATTATCACTATAAAAACTATGGGGTTTATGTTCAATAATATCTTCAAATCCGGTTTTAACTACAACTTCACCATCTATGATCCTGATTTTTTTTACGTCTCCGGTATAAGCCATTTTTATGTCAGACGGATCCGCACCAGGATGAAGAATAACCGAATACTTTATACCATGCGTTTTGTCCTCTGGAATTGTATATTCAATATCAATATTGTTATAAACGTTCTTGTAAGTGATCTTTTTGTAGCATTCTGATGTGTATTCTTTTTCTCCGTAGGTAAAATAATGACTTTGTTTATCGCTGCTCTCGAGGGTTAGATTTGTGTTACAATTCAACCAGGTCATGCTTACAAGATATGTTTCTGAAAGCTTTACGTTCTTTCCTTCTTCAAGCTCCTCTCTTATTTCTTCTGTGATAGGAAATTGATCTGTTTGCTTATAAACTAATCCTTTGTTTGTAAAATATACTCTTTCGTTAATGTTTTCAAAAGCATAAATAACTTCCGTTTTTTTATCGTATGGGTTATGAAACTGTCCGTGGTTCTTAATAAAAACTCTTTCACCGAAAACATCTTTATCGTGGATACCATTAAAAGAAAATAATTGGGTGAAAACTCCAATTGAAAAAAATAACAGAACAATTGTTCTATTAAAGATTAAACTGATTAATCCATTCATTGTTAAGAGGTTTAATTAAATAAATATAAACTTTTTAACAATATAAATTACCTGATTCTACTCATTTAAACCACAGGCTCACTCTTTCAAATAGAAGTTTGGTGAAAATTAGAAGAAAATCTAAATATTTAGAATACCCTAATTATTTATAAATCTGCCCTTTAGTTCATTTTCTTTTTCGAAAATATGAATGAATTGCCGAAAGGTATTACACAAAAAAATCTCCTTTTGAGAAAGCTCTTTTGTTGAGATAAGTTGAAATTTTTCTTTGGGGGAAAGTTGAATTAAGTTCGCAATGCTGTAAACCGATGCCTCTTTAAACGTATCGTACTCTACAATTTTATCCTGTGCTATAGCTAAATACTCAATAGCAAGGTCATGCAAATGAGCATTTGAAGAATAAGAAGATATCTCTTCGTATTCGATAATAGCGGCGCCATATAGTTTCGGTTTCAGAATGTTTGAATACTCTATAATGGAAAAAACCCTTAACCCTTCTACTAAAATATCCATTTCTCCATTATCATATATCTTTAATACTTTTTTGATCTTTACCTCAACACCATTTGATTTGATTTTTCCATTAACCGTAAACGGAATACCAAAATGGGCTTCGTTTTGAAGGCAATCATTTATAAGCTGCTTATACCTCTCTTCGTAAATATGAAGTTTTATGGTTTCACCTGGTAAAACCACAATGTTTAGAGGAAACATCGGTATTGTTAGTTGCTTTGTTGCCATGATACAATGCTTTTATAACTAAGACGCAAAAACCATGCAAAAGGTTTGGTGCGGCTAAAAGTAGATTTAAACAATGTCTTATTAATTGCCTGATAATTAATTTCTTAAGCAATCTGTAGTTATGGAAAGCCCCGTATAAATGAGTGAATAAATCTTACTACTCAAGTAAGTTTATTGACTTATACCTAACTTTTTTGCTATTGTGGGGGGGATGCTTTTTTTATGAACCATTATACTTGTGGTTTTATAAAGCACATAACTTTCGGATGCATAGAAATAGCCATCGCAATCATTTGAATCGTTACCCCATGAATTTTTTACCGTATAGTAACTTGTGCCGTTCTGATCTTTAACGCTGCCAACAATATGCATCCCGTGATCATCCTGCGTTTCATAATTATCAAACGCCTTTTGACGAAGCTCTTGTGTAATGCTAAGTTGCTTTTGTGGCTTAGCCGTTTTTTCTTCGTAACTCAGCGCTTCAATCGATGTTTCTGGAACAATTGCTAAACCGTCCTTAAACAAAAAACCTTTCTCGCTAACATCCGCCCCCCAGGCAATGGTATAGCCGGTTTCCAATGAATAATTCAAAATCTCTTTCAATTCGTTTAATGGAACATTATACGCTCCCTGCCAATCCCAATTATCAGGAATCTCTAAAACAAATTTTGAATAAAACGGATGATGTGAAAAAGAAGTTACAATAACGTAATCATCGGGATTGATACCCATAGCATCGGCATAAGACCGCGGCGTATAACTTTTTCCTTTGTAATCAAATTTTTCAGGAACTTTCCCTAAATAGGCGTCACACATGGCCTCAACCGAATTGTGAGTAGCTTCAAAATCGATCTTCGGATTTTTATCATCAGCGGTTGCTTTTACAATTCCTTCCAATCCCGCTTGTAATAAATGATGGTTATGCGGTGCCTTACTGTCTTTTTTGCCCGTATACAACTCCTCCGGAACCATCCCATAAGAACGCAAAACGTGTATAACGTCCGGGAACCCTCCCCCATCACCAAAATTAGCATGGCCATGCATTCTGATGAAGTTATCCGCTTTAAGCGGGTAAATTTTTCTTACCACATACATTTCGGAAAGATTGAACTCTTTTCCTTTTCCCATTCGTATTAATTCACTTTCAAAAAAAGATAGTGAGGAGAATGACCAACACGTTCCGGTTTGCTGTTGGTTTTGCACCGCAGTGGCATCGAGGTTTTTTACAACTGTAAATTTTATTTCGCTGTTCTTTTTATTGGTAAGCGTTTGGCCAGAAAGGCTTACTGCAATAAACGCTGCTACAACTAAAAAATATTTTGAATTCATTCTTTTTTGTTTTGAGACTTATTAAACTTTAGCAAATATGCAATTTCAACCACAGTAAACAAAACATAATGCATCATAAAATGAACCACAAAACTTTTATAATTAGGTTTGTCCACCAAGCGATACACAAAAATACCGAACATATAGATCACTATACGTAACATGGAAGTGATCATTATTTTAAAAATGAGCTCTTTAGGATCGACCTCTTTTTTAAACAAAATATAATTCACAAGTAACGACACCCCGAAAAAGAACAGCACGCTGGCGTACCAGTTGCTATTATAGATCTCGAGAATATTCAAATAATTAAGCGTTAGTGAAAGCAATGTTGAGATCACAGCCACTACACACAATACTTTTGAGATCTTGAGCAGCATTTTAAGATTTTGGTTTAATAAGATCTTTTAGCACAATGTACATGGCCGCGAATATTGAAACAAGACTTAAAATAATTGTGAAAACAGGCGTAGAATTATTATACATTTTGTCGAGCTTATCGCCGCCCCAGCATCCCAAACCAATTATCACGATCATTTGAACGGCCATGGAACTGTATTTGAAATACGGATTAGGCTGTTTTTGAGGCGATGGATTTTTCGCTGACATTATTCATGTTTTTTACGATCGCCCCCATGTTGCAGGTACCTGTAAAGATGGCCCCGGGTTCAACCGCAATTTTTCCGGTAACAATGTCTCCTAATATCTTGGCAGAGCTTTTAAGCGATAGTACTTCGCCCACGCTAATTTTACCTTTTATTTCGCCCGAAACATCGGCATTCTGACAAATAATATTCCCTTCTATTTTTCCGTTGGCGCCAATTACAAGGCGACCTTTAAGCGATATGTTTCCGTGTAAAATACCATCAATACGAACATCACCAGACGAATTTATGTCGCCGGTAATTTGCGTACCGCTACCAATAAGGTTAATTGCCGAACCCTCTGAAGCCGTATTTTTATTTCCCATTCCTAACATAGTAATTATCTAATTTTGTGCAAGTTAGTAATTTTTTTTGAAACCCAAAAATTTGATTTTTACTGTTTTGGGGTGCCAAAAAGGCTTTTGTAGGCATCCTGAAAAAAGGCCCTATAGGCGTTTACGTTAGCCTTTTTATAAAAAGCCGGTAGGTTTTGAGCCGAAATAATGAAAAATTCGAAGGCCTCCTTTTTAACATCACCAGTAAACACCTTTTGATCGTTTTTAAGGTTTTCAATATAAGCCTGTCCTTCTTTAGCGTTTGGAAAAGATTTTACCATTATCATTTGTTGCGCCGTTGCAAATAAATTACTGGAGATAGAAAAATTCTTATTGCTATAAAACTGTTTATCAAAATCGTCGATGCCCGATTTAAGAGGGTTCACCATTTTGGGATCATCGGGACCGATTACCAAGGCGAAATGTTCGGCATTTAAATTTACTTTGTAAGTAGAGTCTTTTGAAACGTTTAAACTATCATTTTTAACAGTAAACGCATTTGGATCTTTTTGTTTTTTGATAGCTTGTAATATCTCAAAGGCCTTAGGCGTTACTTCCGATTTCGGATATAAAATTGTTAGTTGCGTTAAAGCGGCCTCAAGCGAGTCGATGCCTTTAACTTTTCCCGTACTCATAGCCTTAATGAATTCGAACTTAGCACTGAAGTCGGTTTTACCGAATTTTTCTAAGCCCTCGCCCGATTTTGTATAGGCCTCGTTATAATTTCCGGCCGAATACAGATCAAAGGTTTGTACATAAAAATTTTCCACCTCACTTCGTTGCGCATTTCTTTCTTCAGCGTATTTAGGATTTTTAATGAGCTTGGCGTATTCGCTGTTAGGATATTCATTCAATAATTTTTGCTTGTAAAAATCGGATTGCGCCTGATTTTTATCGGCAGCATAGATACGGTATAACTGATAGTAACAATTGAGTTTGTATTTATGATCGGCATAACGGTTGTTTAGGTCCTCAAACGCCGCAATGGCTCTTTTGTTATTATTAAGTTCCTCCTTATAGGTGCTTCCAAGCATGTAATCGGCTTCAATGATCTTACCGTGCGACACCTTCATTAAACTGTCAGTTAACGGTATCGCATCCAAATAATACTTACGCGTCTTCTTCACATCAGCAGGCGTATTCTTGTTCTTGCCGTTCTTTGGATCGTTAATATTCTTAACCGTATTATCGCCGTTATTGTTGTTATCAATAGTTGTAACATTCTTCTGACTCCGACGCAATGCCACAGCGGTTTGACTCGAAAAATACCAACCTGTGGTTCCGCCACCAGTAGTTGCGGTGTTAGTAGTGTTTGTTCCAAGGCTGTTGTTGTTTTGTGTAAGAGCCATCGCGTTTTCCAATTCGTCTTTCTTTTTTTGCTCGTCCTCCTCTATCTTAGCAATGATCTTATCAATTTTTTTGTTGCGATCGCTTTCACTCATCTTTGCCATTTTCTGAACACTATCTTCGTACTGGATAGTATTAATGTATCCTACCAATGTTTCCAGCGTTCTTTTACGATTTACAATGTTATTATAATCGGGATGATCTTTTGGCAACACCGATACTGTACTATCGTAATAAGCCCCCGAGGTGGTATAGTTGGTAAGATCGAAATTTATTTCCCCCAATTTTAAATAGGATAGGGCTTTTTGATTAGGGTTACTGACGCTGCTTAAAGCCGATTTTTTATAATACATCATAGCAGGATTGATATGATGTTCCTTTTCCTCAATTTCACCAAGCGTATAATAGATCACATCCTGGTATTCCACGTTCTTAAAATCGCGGGCCATGCGAAGTAAGTTAGCTTTTACTTTTTGCATGTTGTCCTTTTTAATGTCAAATAAGCGTGCGGTCTTTATTTTCGAATAAAAAACCATGTCGTACGACGGTTTCATGCTTATAACTTTTGTATACAGTTGACGCGCTTTTTTGTTGTCTTTTTCCTGTTCGCATAATTGGGCCGCAATAAAAGCATAACGCGCTCTTTCTTTTTTCTTTAATCCACTGGTTAAATTTTTTTGTTTACTGGCCTCTACCAAAACTGTTATTGCTTCTTTGTTCAATCCGCGTTTAATGTAATAGTCGGCTTTAACCACCAATAATTTATTTTTAAATTGTTTTGGTAATTTTTTATCATTAGCCAATAGGGTTAAGATTGGTTCGGTTTGCGAAACGGCGCCAATTTCGTTGAACGATCTGGCTTCCCATATCAATGCATTATAACGGTCTTTTGTTTTGTAAGTGCGCGCCACATATTCGAACGATTCTATTCCCGAAAAAAATTCGCGTTTGTAATAATGCGAAATGCCAATATTGTTCCAGTTATTATCTATCCATTTTCCGGCGGCCGGAATTTCATTCTCCTTTTTATCGCGAATAGTATGCCGTTGGATAACGAGCGACGATTTTTTTATGGCTTTATCAAAATCCGGAAAAAATGTCTTGGCGTTATCGTTGTTAGCGATCACATAAACGGGAAGCACTTTATCAAAATTCTCCTTATTCGCTTTCTCGATCTTATACACGCCTTCTTTTATGGCTTCAGTGCTCCAGTAATATCCGTTAAAGCGAGCGGTCATGTTATGATACCCACGGTGTATTGCTGTATTTTTTTTTGTTGTGCAATTTTGAAAAGCCATAATTGCAGCAAAAATCCCTAAATATGTGAGTAAGCGGTTGGTCACAAATCGTTTAAACGCAGAACCGGTAAAAATAGTATAATTTTTGGGAAAAATAGTGTTAAAATAGCGCTATAACCTCTTTACCGTAAGTGATTTGTATAAGGATAGGTCATTTTTGTCAGGCGTTTAATTCCTTAATGGCAAGATAGGCCATCAAACCCGCACCAATTGTAAGCGCATTTTCGTCAATATCAAATGTTGGTGTGTGAACACCCGAAGTGATTCCTTTTGCTTTATTACCAGTTCCCAAACGGTAAAAACATACCGGTAAAACCTGCGAAAACCAGGCAAAGTCTTCAGCTGTCATTCGGAGAGGAAGTTCTTCAACATTTTCTTTACCTAGATATTCTATAGCGGCGTTTTTACATTGTTCCGTTAATGTTGTATCGTTAACCAAAAATGGATACCCATTCATAATGTTGATTTCGGCCGAAGCATTATTCTTTTTACATATATCGTTAATGGTGTTTTTAATGATGGTATGTGCCTGCCCTCGCCATTTTTCATCCATTGTTCTGAACGTGCCTTCTATTTTCACTTCCTCCGGAATAACATTTGTAGCGCCTTTGCCCTCAATTTTTCCGAAGGCCAGAACAGTTGGGATGTTTTTCGCTTCCATCGGAGCAATCGCAAGGCCACCTTCCGGTAATATTTCAAATTGTTTTTTTAATTCTAATAAGACTTCCGATGCCGTTATAAGCGGACTGTTATAATCTGCCGGCATAGCCGCGTGCCCGCCTTTGCCTTTTATGGTCAGATAAATTTCGTCGGTGCTGGCCATATACATTCCGCTTCTAAAACCCACTTTACCTACTTCCATCGATGGATGTACGTGCTGTGCAATGGCTTTATTTACCTTTGGGTTTTCCAATACGCCTTCTTTTATCATCAATGACGCTCCACCGGGCAAAACTTCTTCTCCCGGTTGGAAGATCATTTTTACGGTACCGCTCCACTCCTTCCGTGTTTCATTCAATATTGCTGCTGCTCCCAAAGCGCTGGCCGTATGAACATCGTGTCCGCAGGCATGCATCACTCCGGTATTTTTAGAAGCATAATCCGTTCTGTTCTGTTCAGTTATGGGTAAAGCATCCATGTCGGCCCGTAGCATCAATACACGCCCTAACGGTTTGGAAGTAGCAGCTTCTCCTTTTATAATGGCAATGATGCCGGTTTTAACATGACCGGCAGTGTAAGATATTTTTAACTTATCCAATACCGAGCAAATATATTTCGATGTTTCAAATTCCTGAAACGATAATTCAGGGTGTTGGTGAATATGCTTTCTGGCGTCTCGTACCATCACGGCGTATTTTTCGGCCAATAATTTTATTTGTTCAGGGGTCGGCATTATTTCCAAAAAACCATTTTAATTCCTACTAAAATTATTAATGCGCCAAATATCTGCTTCACTGTTTTTTGGTCAAGCGTAATGGCCATTTTACTTCCAAAATAGCTTCCGGCAATAAATGTAACGGCAATGATGGCGGCCGTTTTAAATTCAATGAAGCCGGCTTTATAATAATTCATCACGCCTAAAATACCAATTGGTAATAAGAACATGAATAAGGTTGTGCCTTGCGCCTGTTGCTGCGAATAGCTCATAAAATACACCAATGCCGGTACAATAATTATTCCGCCTCCAACGCCTACCAACCCGCTTAAAAAGCCAGCCGCCAATCCTAAAATCAAAAGTATTAATATGCTATTCATTCCTGGTGCATTATTGTTTTTAAAAATCAGTTGTAAATGATAAATAGGTGATCCGTTTTTGCACGATCATTTCATCAATGCCCCATCCAAAATCCAATCTAATAAAATAACCCAACAAGCGTGAACGGAATCCGAAGCCCATTCCACCTACGAGTGGACTTTTTTGATTATAAATTGTTAATGTTATAGGATTACTGTAATACGAATTCTTATTTAAAACATTATCATCGCTTAAAGGGTTCTTGCCATACCACGCTAAACCCATGTCGGTAAATCCTATTATTTGGAAATTATTAATGAAATCGGAACGGATAGGACGATTGAGCAAGTATTTGAAGAATGGGAATCGCAATTCGGAATTAAATACTACAAAATTATTCCCGTTTCTGATATTTTGTTTAAACCCTCTCATGTTGGTGGCCAGTGTTTGAAACTGATATTGATTTGGCTTTACCACATTGATGGATTGATCGAAAGCCGCGTTGAACCAATTGTCGACGCCACCCATATAAAATATCAGACGATCAGTCCCGAACGATGTGCCACCTGCCAAACGGTTACACCAGATAAGGTCGCGATGAACTTTTGTATAAGTACGTGCATCAAATCCAAATGTAGCCAGATCGTGACGCGCATTTTTGATCAGTCTCCAGTACTCGCCCCACACTTTAAAGCGTATGCCGTTATAAAGATTCAGTCCCCTTTTACGCGTGTTATCAAATATGTATTCCATTCTTGCCCCACCGTAATTGTCATACGCATTTTTTTTAGGTAATGAAAAATCGCCCACCGATGCGTAAACGGTACGGTCATTTCTGTATAAGAACGATAGGCGTATTGCACTTACCTCACTAAATGGCAATTTAAATGAATACCGTGCGTCGTGGGTGTTTATTTTTGCAACTTCTCCATAATAACCATTGATCTTTAAAAACGATTGGCGGTGCAATACCAATTGGTGATCAATTAATTTTTTTCGGTTCTCAAATGTTAGCAAATACTCGTTATCCAAAGAGCCAGACACCCTGAATCCGGCAACTATCCGTTTATCTTCCATTAGATCACTCATTCCAATTTTTATGAGCGCGTTT
>JBGASH010000094.1:0-11431 GCA_044229775.1 Bacteroidia bacterium | reverse complement strand
TTATTACAACGCCACCTTGGAACTCTTCACCTACTTATTATGCCGGAAATTTTGTGGTTGACAGATTTACCGGTAAATGTTATACCGGGCAAGGCTTCAATCCATCAGGAACAATGATCGTTCGATTGGATGCCAGTGGTAACTACGATAATTTAATAAGCAATCAATTAGGCAGCTGGCGTGAACTTTGGGAAATGGGCTTTCATTGCGCTACCGGAAATATTTACGGAATGGGTGGAAGTACCTCTTCTAACCAATCGGCCGGTTTAATGAATACTACCAATGGTACAATTAGTCCAACACCATTTATCTCCTCTGTTACCTGTTGTGCCGACATTGCGTGTAAAGCAATTGATAACACCGGAACTGTTTTCATTATTTACGCTTGCGCAAGTAACCCGTCGGTAAATAACCGTTTAGGAAGAATTAATACAGCGTTTAACGCGCTGAACTGGCTTCAGCCAACCACATTTAATAGTTTAAGTGAGGCAGCTAACAAGGGAAGTTATGTTGGAGCCGGCGGTGTTGGTTCTAATGGATTTAACTGTCTAGCCGTAAACGATAACTATTTATATTATTATGATGGCTTTAATCTTTCTGCATACAATAAAGTAACCGGAGCATTTGTGGCCGCAACAACCATATCCGGATTTACGGTCAAGCAGCAGGGCGGTATTGCTGTTGATGATTGTGATAATATTTACATAGGAGGAAACAGTAACACCATAGAAGTTTACAAATTTAATGGTACTACCTTTTCTTCTCTTGGTAACATTCCTTTAAACGCCACCAGTACTAATAAATATGTTTATGATATTCAGTTAGACAAAAACAACAACTTGCTTTATGTTTGTGGTAGTGGATTTGTTGGAACCTACAATGCTGTATTCAGCAGCACTTGTAATATTAATGCTGTTAGTTTTCAAACAAGTTGTCAAGGTAACAATAACGGTACCGCTGTTGCAAGCGTTACCACTGCTGTTGGTTCGCCTACGTTCAGTTACATATGGACACAGGGTACAAACACCATTAGTACTACATCCAATACTACCACCAGCACAAACACAGTTACCGGTTTAGCAAATGGTGTTTATACTATCATGGTTCAGATCAACGCACCATGCGGACCGGTGTTTGTGAATACGGTTAATATTAATTGTGTGAATACCTGTTCTGCGATCGCCACCGGATCTCTTTCTTGTCCGTTAGGTGGCAGTGCCAATGTGTTTTCGTTAAACCTTTCGGGTATAGGTGGATTTACTTCCACGCCAACCTTTACCTGGTCGGGTCCCGGATCATTTAACTCCAATCAACAAAATCCTACTTTCCCTAATGGGGCGTATGGTATTTATACGGTTGTGATAAGCAACGGTGGTTGTACTTATACTACCACTGTTAATATGCCTAATCCAATTATTCAACCAACGGTTACTTCTAACGGTGTGGTGTCCTGCGTCACCAATGCTCAGGTTTGGGCCAATAACGTGCCGGCAGGTTATACCTATTTATGGGGACCAACCGTTAATATAGTAGGATCTAATACCACACAAACCATTAGTGTGAACGGCGCAGGACCATTTACCTGTACCATTACCAATGTGGCCACAGGTTGTTCGGCTTCGGCAGGTACAACAGTTCCTGTGGATCTGGCTGTGGTTAACGCCAGTATTACTCCGGGAAGCGGTGTGATACAGTGCGGTGTACCGGCCACTACTTTCACCGGTCAACCGGCGCCATTATCTAATTATTCTTACCAGTGGTATACCCCATGTGGTCCGCCATTTGCCGGCTACATAGTACAACCGGGTTGTTGTGGTGTTTATACTTTTGAAGTAACCAATAATTTAAATGGTTGTAAGAGCACAAAAATGGCTACTGTAACTTGTAACAGTTCTATTCCATCTATGACCATTACCGCACAGGCCAATAATTATTATGTAACCTGTGTAACTTGTGTAACCATGCAGATCACCGCTTCCTTAATAGGAACCGTATCGGCAGGTATTGGCGTGGGCTGGATGAACGGAGCAGGTACCACCACTTTAACTACTTCTAATACTTATAGTACTTGTATACCGGGTAACTACATAGCTTATGCTTATAACCTTGCCGCGCCCAATTGTTCGGTAGCGCAAATAGTAACGGTTTTACAAAACACTACTCAGCCAAATGCAGCCTTTACCAGTTCGGTATGGGGCGCACAAAACCCAACACTAACCTGTTTTAATCCGTGTGTTACTTTAACGGGAACTTCCACCGCCTCGAGTTATAGTGTGTCGTGGAATACACCGGGTACCATACCGGATGTTACGGTAAGTGTATGTTCTACTACCAATACCTCACAAACGTTATTAACGCCTACTTATAGTGTGGTGATAACGGATCTGGTCAATGGTTGTGTCAAAAAATTAGCGGTACCGGTTTATCAGGATATAAAAACGGTGACCTTAACAGCTAAATCAACACCAAGTTTATTAACCTGTAATGTCATTCAATCGCAGCTGCAGTATACGCCTAATCCAATTGCTTCACTGCATACCTGGACCTGGACCACGCCGCCACCTACCAGCACCATATCACAGGTTAACCCAATAAGTACTTATGCACCGGGTGTGTATACTATTGAGGCCACTAATTCGGTCAATGGTTGTAAATCATCGGCAACAGTGGCGGTAGGATTAAATAACTTACCACCGGCTGTATTACCGGTATCGGATGCAACAATAGCTTGCGGAAGTTTAACCACACAGATCAACTCAGGCGTAACTTCCACGGTTGGTAACGTTTATTTCTGGGATGGCCCAACAGGCGCTGCTATACAATCCATAACCAGTGCCAGTCCTGCCGTAAACATGACGGGTGTTTATACCGTACAAATAACCAATACCATTACCGGTTGCAGAAACGAGAACACGGTAACGGTGGTAGCAGGAGCTATTACAGTAACCTTTACACCTGATCCTATGTCGGGTTATGCGCCACTGAGTGTTTTCTTTACTAATCAAAGTACACCGGGTTCTACATCGTATTGGGGTTACGGTAATGGTACCACACAAAGTTCAACCACTACCATTAACGGTACAACGGTTTATAATTCACCAGGAACATACACGGTGATATTGATCTCTCAGAAAGGGATCTGTATTGATTCGGCAGAGGCAGTGATAGTGGTGGATATTCCATCCAAGCTGGAAGTACCAAACGTGTTCACACCTAACGGTGATGGGGTAAACGACAACTTTATATTACATACGGCTAACTTAACCGACATTACCTGTACGATCTATGACAGATGGGGATTAAAGATGTATGAGGTTACTACCGAAAAAGGAAACATCTCATGGGATGGAAAGAATTTAGGTGGTAAAGAAGTGCCGGCCGGAACCTATTTCTGGATCGTAAAAGCGAATGGAAAAGACGGGGTGGATTACAACCAAAAAGGTAACGTAACGCTTTACCGATAAAACTAAATTGATCACAATTAAAAAGCCGCTCCTTAAAAGGGCGGCTTTTTTATTTTTCGGAGGCCAGAAGAGCTGCTTTCTCGCCCACTAAACTTCCAATTGCAACACCCATACCACCCATTCGAACGGCGCAAATAATGTTTTTCGAATAATTTTTAATGATCGGTTTTTTCTCGGCCCCAACACCCATTATTCCCGCCCAACGGTGTTCGATGGTGAATTTTTGTGAAGGTAAAATGGTTTTTTTAAGCAAATTCTCCAATGAAAATTGAATTTTTTTGGTGGTTGCGATCTCACTAGTGGTTTCACCTTTAATATCTAAATTCCTGCCGCCGCCTAATAAAACATAACCATCTACATTTCTGAAATAATAAAATCCTTCATCGTAATGAAAGGTTCCCTTAAATTTTAATGGAGAGCTTGGTTTGGCAATTAATACCTGCGCTCTGGCTGGGTTCACATCTTTTATGTTCAGTAGCTCTTTTGCAAAACCGTTGATGGCCACCACCACTTTTTTGGCCTTAAAAACGCCAAAATCACTGTGTATTTCTACTAGAGTTCCTGTGTCATTCAACTTTTTTACTTCAATATTGTTTAAGATCTTGATCCTTTTTTTTAGAACCAGATGTAAAAGGTTTTCCATCATTAATCCAGTATCAATTTGTCCTTCATACTTACTACATATCATGCCTTTTAATCCTGAAAACCCGAAACTTTTTATTTTTTTATCGGTTATCAAAAAGGTGTTTTTTTTTCCGGTGTGTTCTTTTATTTTTTTATTAAGATGATCGATCTGTTCACAATAAAAAGCATATTTTTTTTTATCCTTAAAAAGCTCATATCCGCCCCAATTTTTATAACTAATAGCCTTTTCTCCCAGGTTTTTTTTGAGCAATTTTAATCCTTCCCAACGCATGGTTAATGTTTCCCAAACCAGTTTTTCGGGCATGTTTTTAAGGTCAGAGAGCAGTTCGCTGGGGCTTCCAAAACAGGCAAAACCGGCATTTTTTGTACTCGCGCCACTTGGTAAAACGCCCCTTTCTAGTACTAAAACAGAGGCTTTAGGATTCGCTTTTTTATAGGCAAAAGCGGTATTTAAGCCTACAATTCCCGACCCTATTACTACCAAATCAAAACACGTAAAATACTGTTTAATTTCCCAGTAACTATTATTAACATTGCGGTTATGGATAAAGAGGTCCTTACTCATCTTATTAATAGAGATTTTTTGTAAATTTAGAATGTTTTTAGGATACTTACACCTTATGGATTTTAAACGTTTACTAATAGTCCCTTTTTTATTAGCCTGCTTTTCTTTTCTTGCCCAAACTACCTATCAGGTACCGGTGCAGGGACAGATAAGTGGCGATTTCGGGGTATTGTCAGGCGTTCAAATTCAGGTATTTCAAGGGTCAACAGTTTGGAAGACACTTTCCACAGATGCCGGTGGGAATTATTCGTTTGAACTCCCACTTAATTCTGAGTATATGGTGGTGATCAGTAAAGCCGGAATGGCTTCCAAAAAATTTTCCGTTTCTACTCGTGGTATTCCGGCCGAAAGGGCCACTAATAAATTTAGCATCATTGATGCCGATATTGGTTTGTATGAAAAAATTGATGGTGTAGATTATTCAGTGCTTAACCAACCATTGAATAAATATGTTTACAATCCTACGAAGGAGAATATGGAATTTGATGAAGCTTATCTTAACCAAATGTTAGGGGCGCTTGGACAATTAAAAGCGGCGATTGACGCAGCCATAAAAGCGAAAAAAGAATTAGAGGCCAATTATCAGGCGGCAATGAAAGCGGGAGATAAAGCGTTCAATAAAAGAGATTGGACCGGCGCGAAAGCAGCATATACAGAAGCGTCAAATTTAAAACCAAAAGAACAATATCCGAAAGACCAGATTGCGAACATTAATAAAATTATTGCTGATCAAGAGGCGTTAAATAAAAAGAACGAGGATGCTGCAAAAAAAGCGGCAGAAGAAGCTGCCAAGAAAAAAGCGGAAGATGAATTAAATGCAAAATATTTGGCAGCCGTTAAAAAAGGAGATGATGCTTTTGCAAAGAAGGATTGGGCAACTGCCAAAGGGGGCTATAACGAAGCGTTAGGAATTAAATCGATGGAAATGTATCCAAAGATGCAACTGGCGGAAATAGAAAAAGCATTGGCCGCCGAGGCAGCAGCCAAAGCGAAACAGGAGGGCGATGCCAAAGCCAAAGCAGAACTGGAAGCGAAATACGCGGCGGCAATTAAAAAAGGGGATGAGGCTTTTGCAAAAAAAGATTGGGTGAATGCAAAAGCAGGATATAATGAAGCGATCGGATTAAAGTCAACAGAAGTTTATCCTAAAAATCAACTTGCCGCCATCGATAAAGCTATTGCTGATGAAGCGGCTGCGAAAGCGAAAACAGAGGCCGATGCGAAAGCAAAAGCGGAACTGGATGCCAAATATGCTGCAGCTGTAAAAAAGGGCGACGATGCCTTTGCCAAAAAAGATTGGGTGAATGCCAAAGCAGGATATAATGAAGCGTTAACTATAAAATCAAGTGAGGCGTATCCTAAAAACCAGTTAGCGGCCATTGATAAAGCGATAGCAGATGATGCCGCGGCAAAAGCTAAATTGGAAGCAGATGCAAAAGCAAAAGCTGAACTGGAAGCTAAATACCTCGCCGCCATTAAAAAAGGCGACGACGCTTTTAGTAAAAAAGATTGGACCAACGCCCGAGTTGGATATAACGAGGCGCTTGGTTTGAAAGCCAATGAGCAATATCCTAAAGATAAATTAGCAGCGATTGATAAAGCTATTGCCGATGAAAAAGCCAGTATGGATGCGGCGGCAAAAGCGAAAGCAGAAGCAGAGCTTAATGCAAAATATTTAGCAGCGGTAAAAAAAGGAGATGATGCTTTTGCAAAAAAAGATTGGGTTAACGCTAAAGCTGGATACAACGAAGCGTTGGGGTTAAAACCAAATGAAAAGTATCCAAAGGATCAGTTAGCTGCTATTGATAAAGTTTTAGGTGATGAAGCAGCTGCAAAAGCAAAAGCGGAAGCTGACGCTAAAGCAAAGGCTGAACTGGAAGCAAAATATTTAGCCGCGATCAAAAAAGGTGATGAGGATTTTGCGAAAAAAGACTGGACCAACTCACGCGCCGCTTACACCGAAGCGCTGGGTTTAAAACCAACTGAAGTTTATCCCAAAAATCAAATAGCCGCTATCGATAAAGCCTTGGGTGCTGATGCCGCTGCGAAAGCAAAAGCGGAAGCAGAAGCGAAAGCCAAAGCAGAACTGGAAGCAAAATATTTAGCCGCAGTTAAAAAAGGTGATGATAATTTCGCTAAAAAAGATTGGACCAACGCTAAAGCTGGTTATAATGAGGCGTTGGGAATAAAACCGGCTGAAGCTTATCCTAAAAATCAACTCGCCGCTATTGATAAAGCTATTGCTGAAGAAGCTGCCGATAAATTAAAAAACGCCAACGATGCCAAAGCAAAAGCAGAACTGGAAGCAAAATATTTAGCGGCCATAAAAAAAGGAGATGATGCATTCGCGAAAAAAGATTGGTTAAACGCAAAATCTGCTTACACCGAAGCGCTCGTATACAAGTCAGGAGAACAATATCCAAAAGACAAGATCGCTGCTATTGATAAAGCAATGGCTGATGAGATCGCTGTTAAAACAAAAACAGTAGCAGAAACAAAAACAGTTGCCACAACCGGAAATGATAATGAAAGAAAATACCAAGACGCTGTTAAGCGCGGAGATTCAGATTTTTCGGTTAAAAAATACAAGGATGCAAAGGCCGATTTTGAAGAAGCCTTAGTGTATAAACCTGGTGATGTTTACGCGAAGGATAAATTGATCGATATTGAGAAATTAATGAAGTCTGACAATACCACAGCTGCCAATGTGGATGAACGGATTAAAGCTTTACTTGCAAAATATCCACCAGGCGTTACCGAAGAAACTATTAACGGTCCGGGCGTTGTAATTATTCAGAGAGTAGTGGTTAAAGAAAATAATGCCTGGGTTTATCAGAAAAAAATATTCAATTGGGGTGGTATTGCGTATTTCAGGGACAATTCGCCCATTACCGAGTTGATATTTGAACACGAAACAAAACCCTGAAGCATTTTCATTCTGTGAATCAAGAGATTTTTGAAGATATAAAATGCTGTGTATGTCATAATACAGCTCCCGAAAAATTTAAAATAAAGTATGATCGTGAAGATTTTTCGGTTGTAACCTGCTCGGATTGTGGTTTTGATTTTGTGCCACCGTTTTTCCGCAAAAAAATTTCGTATAAAGATTACAAGAACGAAGAAGTTACTGAAGCTGTTCGAAGAGGAAATAATTGGATAAAGATCCAGCGACACAAATTACGTTTCAAATTAATTCGAAAATATAAAGCAAGTGGGGATCTGTTTGATCTGGGCTCGGGTTGGGGACATTTCATGCTGGCCGGAAAAGAATTAGGCTATAATGTTTATGGTATAGAAATATCGGAACAGCCATTCTTATACAGTAAGAACGACCTCAAATTACCGGTTGATCATATTGACTTTTTTGAAATGGATGAGAGTAAAAAATTTGATATTGTTACTTTGTGGGATGTATTGGAGCATATTGATAAAGCCGATGTTTTCATTGATAAGTGTACTAAAGTTACAAAGCCAAATGGGCTTTTGGTTTTGCAAGTACCCCAAATTGACAGCTACATCGCTAAAAAGGATAAAGATAAGTGGAAGATGATGACACTTGATCACGTTAATTATTTTAGTAAAAAGACCATTACTCAATTACTCGAACAGCATGGTTATAAAGTAGAAACCATTAAGTCGTCATTTGAGATCAAGTTATTCATCATGTACACGCTGTTGCCGTTTATTAAACGTTTTAAAGGGAGTGGGGCTAAAACGCAACAAGAAGCGAATAAACAAATAAATCAAGCCCAAAGACAACAGTATTTCAATACTTTTACCAATAAACCCATGTGGAAACTGAAACTTTTTGTGTTTTTCCACAATATAATTTATAATACCCTTTCTTTCCTTAATATTGGAGAAGAAATGATAGTAGTGGCCAAAAAAATACGGTAAAATTTATGAAATTTTGGGCTCATCCACATCAGTATATAAAAAACATTTATCTTTAATACAAATTTGAACACAATGAGAAACTACCTTATTATTTTAGTATCATGCTTGAGCTTATCGCTTGTAAGCCAAAAGAACGTTGAAGTAAAATTGAACTTACTCGATGGCAATGTTATTACCGGGACGTCAACTATGAACGATGTTGATCTGATCACTAATTATGGAAAATTGGTTATACCTGTGGCAAGTGTAAGTACCATTAAAGTGGGTATTGGAAAAGATAAAGCGGTATATGACAAAGCTAATTCTTATTTAAAAATATTGAATACCTCTAATAACGATGATGCCCGTAAAGGTGCATACAATGATGTGTTGAAGTTGGGAATAAAGGCCATTTCGGCTGTTTCCGATTTTTTAAACGATCCTAAAAATTATAATGAAACTTCAACTTATACGGGTGAATTTACGGTGGATGCTCTTTTGTCTGAATTACGTTCGGTTAATAATGTAGATGATAATACTGATGTAGATGATATTATTACTATTGATAATATCTACACCATGGGCGGAACTTTCAGCTTCCAAAAACTGGATATTAAAACGGAATATGGAAATTTAAGTGTGCCAAAAGAAAAAATAAAAAGCGTTGACGTATCAGTGATTAATACCGGGGGTGCAGGCGGCGATTATTCTTTTAAGCTAAATGCATCAAAGAACATTAGCTCCAATCAAAACGGTGGATGGCTCAAAACGGGCATCATGTTAAAGTCGGGACAAAAATTTTCCATTACAGCATCTGGTGAAGTAACCATGGCTAGTTTAAGCAATCAAAAATATAAACCCGACGGAAGTTACACAGCTTCTAATGGTACTTCTTATCCGGCTACTTCCTCCGAAGGTTACGAAGGTTCGGGTTCGGCTTATCCATCTTATGGTAACGTAGTTTATAAGATAGGGGATAATAGTACAGAAACATTACGAGCAGGCGCTAAATTTAATGGCACCGCTAAAATGGCTGGAATGCTATACCTCGCTATTTACGAAACCGTTTATAACGCTTCTAACACCGGATCCTATTCGGTTAAAGTGAATACAAATAAATAAGGTGTTAGCAGAAATATAAAGCGGTCCCATCTTTACCATTTTTAAGAGGTTTTTAACGCCAAATTTTTCTAATTAGAATGACGGTTAGAACAAGAACCTAAAATACTAATAACGATGGTGTACGGTTTCTTTAAACCCTTTATCGTGCACCCATTTATATTTTGGATGTATGAACGAAAAGTTTTTTCGATCAGAATAATCGAAAAAGATTATTACCCCAATGGAGTGCTGTAAATAATTAGAGCCCGTTTTAATGAGCGGCGAACGCAACCCAAACTTTGCTACGCTTTGTACATTTATTCCAATGACATTATTTATCCAATAATTGAATCCAACACCTAAATTTAATGTAATAGTATTGTGATAAGGTGGCGCAATACGTAAGGTATAACCTAAACCCATAGGAGCATATAGATCAAAATCTTCCTGGAGTTTTATTAATTCATCAAAATAATATTTGGCAAAGCCATCTATCGATAAAAAAGGAAAACGCCCGGTAATAGCTGTGTGATTTATAAGCTTCCCGGGTTTGTATAAATTGTAATTAATAACAGCCCCGTAGGTCCACGATTCATGAAAATATTTTTCAGCACTTAATTGAGCCGGAAACGGCCGTATATTCCATGAAGGTCGTAAATTGAAAAGTTTTTTGAATGGATTTCCGTTATCATCTACCACGTTCCATCCCGCACTAAAAAGCCATAAATGTTTTTTTTTGGAGAAATCTTTTTTATGTGGGTCGTCTGGTGGTTTTGGCGTAAGATCAAGCGCATTTGATCTTACGAAAAATAAAAGCAGCAAAACAAAAAAAATATAAGTCCTATAACTAAACATTAACCGCCACCTTTAAGCTTTTAGATTTTGGACAATAAAGATACCTTTTTAATAGGGTATTAACAAGGTACTAATATGTCAAAGCCTTGTTTACAACGAGTTAAATGCCAATAATATTGCATTTATTAAGTAAAAGCTGTGCAAAAGTGGTTTCTCTATAAAACAAATTGCTTTTTAAAAAACCGTTCCTTTATGGCTACAGTTATGGACAAAAAAGTTCATCTTATTGCAATAGGTGGAAGTGCCATGCACAACATGGCACTATCCCTTCACGAAAAGGGTTTTAACGTTACCGGAAGTGACGATGAGATCAATGAGCCTTCTAGAAGCCGTTTGGCTAAAGCGGGATTACTACCCGAAAAAATGGGATGGTTTCCCGAAAAAATAAGTGACACTATCGAAGCTGTTATTTTAGGGATGCACGCCCGTGCCGATAATCCAGAACTTATTAGAGCAAAAGAACTAGGGTTGAAAATATATTCTTACCCCGAATACATTTATGAGGCAACAAAAGATAAAACGCGAATTGTGATCGGAGGGAGTCATGGTAAAACAACCATTACCGCTATGACACTGCATGTACTCAATAAAAACAAAATTGATGCCGATTTTATGGTGGGAGCGCAGCTTGAGGGTTTTAACACAATGGTTAAGTTAACACAGGAGGCAAAGATAGCCGTAATTGAAGGAGATGAATACCTGGCATCGCCCATCGATCGCCGGCCCAAATTTCATTTGTATCGACCAAATATCGCGTTACTAAGTGGTATTGCATGGGATCACATTAATGTTTTTCCAACTTTTGAAATTTATGTGGATCAATTTAAAAAATTTATTGATCTCATTGAGCCTGGAGGAAGTTTGGTGTATTGTGCCGAAGATAAAGAATTGGTTAAGGTAGCCGAAGGGTCCGGAAAAAACAACA
>JBGASH010000093.1:0-12753 GCA_044229775.1 Bacteroidia bacterium | reverse complement strand
AACCTTTTAAAGAAATTAAAAGTTGATGACATCTCATCTTCTTCAAACAACGCCATAATTTTGCAGGATCAGTTCATGGCACTTAATCCAAATCCGGTTGATTTTAAATTAAGAATGGATTCGTTACCCGATACTTGTTCATATAATACGGCGCACAAAAAATACCATTCTGTTTTTCGTAATTTTCTGGAACGTTTTGGGTACTACGATATTTTCATGATCGATAACGAAACAGGAAATGTTGTTTATACCGTTTACAAAGAAACGGATTTCGCGACCTGTTTGATAGACGGCCCTTTTAGTACAACAAATCTTTCACAATGCTTCAGGGCAGCCCGAAAAATAAAAAAAGAAGGAGAGGTAAGTATCGTCGATTTTGCAGCATACCGCCCTTCCTACAATGCCCACGCTTCATTTATAGCTTGCCCGATATTTGATAAAGAAAAGGTAATAGGGGTGTTGGCTTTTCAAATGCCGATCGATCGTATCAACGATATTATGACCTCTAATCGGAAATGGTCTGAGGTTGGTTTAGGCCGAACCGGTGAAACTTATATTGTTGGCGATGACTATACAATTAGGAATCAGTCGCGGTTTTTAATAGAAGATAGTCTCAATTATTTTAAAATGCTGAAGGAGATTGAAGTTGAAGGCACGGTTATCAATAGGATAAGAGATTATAACAGTACGGTTGGATTGCAGAAAGTGAAAACATTTGGAACTGAGGATGCACTAAAGGGAAATTCGGGAAGTAAGATCTTTAAAGACTATCGCGGCGTGCCGGTATTGTCGGCTTACAAACCCTTAAAGATCCTAGGAATGAATTGGGTCATTATGAGTGAGATCGATGAAGATGAAGCATTTTATCATGTAACCGCTCTTCGCAATAATATTATTCAGGCTTTTTTAGGATTATTAGTGATCATTTTATTTGTATCAATTATCGTTTCACGACAGATCACCAAGCCTTTAAAGGAATTAACTTATGATGCGCAGGAATTGGCAAAAGGAATTTTTGAGATAGAGATCAAAACAAGTGGAAAAGATGAAATTGGGATTCTGGCACAAGGTTTTAAAAAATGCAGATCTCAATCAGCAATCTTATTCATGGCCTCGAAGATAAAGTGAAAGAGCGAACAGCGGAAGTAACACAACAAAAACACATTGTTGAAGAAAAACAAAAAGAGATCGTTGACAGCATCAATTACGCAAAACGGATCCAGTATACTTTATTGGCACATGATAATTTTCTTAAAAAATACCTTAACGACTATTTCGTGTTGTTTCATCCAAAGGATATTGTAAGCGGTGATTTTTATTGGGCTACAAAAACGGCTACTAAATTTTATCTCGCTGTTTGCGATAGCACCGGCCATGGTGTTCCTGGCGCGTTTATGAGTTTGCTTAATATTTCATTCTTAAATGAAGCCATTACCGAAAAAAGATCACGCAACCTAACGAGATCTTAAACCATGTGCGCGAACGTTTGATCACTAATATTTCTAAAGACGGTGGTCAGGATGGAATGGATGGTATTTTACTTTGTATTGATCTTAAAACAAGAGAGGTAACTTACGCGGCCGCTCAAAATGCTCCGATTATTTTAAGGAACGGCGAAATAATAGAATTTGAGGCCGATAAAATGCACAATTGGGAAAGGGGTAAGAGACGAACCATTTAGATTATTTGAATTAGAAACCAAAAAGGGTGATACGCTGCTATTATATACCGATGGTTATGCCGATCAGTTTTGGGGGACCCAAAGGAAAAAAATTCAAATACAAACAACTAAATGAGGTGTTAAAGAATAATAACGCGCTTTCGATGAACGAACAACGCGATAAACTCCTCACTATTTTTGAAGAGTGGCGAGGCGAACTGGAGCAGGTTGACGATGTTTTTATTATTGGCATACGTATCTAATCGACGCTCAAGAAAATAATTTATATGTCCAACCCATTAGATACACCGGTTATTTCAGTTGTACTTCCTGTATATAATGGTGAAGCATTTCTTTACGACGCCGTTAAAAGTATTCTAGATCAATCTTACCGTAATTTCGAATTGATCATCATTAATGATGGATCTACTGATCAAAGTGAAAAGGTCATTTTGTCTTTTTCCGACCCGAGAATAAAATATCATAAGAATGAAACCAACCTGGGACTGATAGCGGTTCTTAACCATGGAATTAAATTGGCTCAAGGGGAATTTATTGCGAGGATGGATGCCGATGATCTCTGTCTACCGGCTCGCTTCGAAAAACAATTAAATTATCTTGATCAGCATCCCGATGTTGGGGTAGTTGGGAGTTGGTATTATGGTTTTCCCTCAGTACCATTAGTAGAAGTAAAGGGTTCTGATAATAATGACCGCTTAAGGACCATTCTCTTATTTGCTCCTTGTTTTTGTCATCCGGCAGTGATGATCCGTAAAAGTGTTTTAACCGAGAATGATCTTTCGTATTCAACGGAAGCAAAACACCTCGAGGATTACGATCTGTGGATCCGTATGTCCAAATTCACCAAATTTTCTAATGTACAGGCATTCTTGTTTAAATACCGTAATCATTCCGGACAGATCAGTAATAACTTTAACGATATTCAAAAAACGTCCGGAAATGCGATCCGAAGAAAATATTTAAAAGTATTAGGTTTTAATTTTTCGGAAGAGGAATTAGCAACCCATAACCTGATCGCGAACAATACATTTATTACCACCGTTGAACAGTTGAATAATATCGAAAAATGGCTTAATGCTTTAATTGATCAGAACAAAAAGAATAATACTATAGAACCGGGAGTATTTAATAATTTTATGGCAAAGATGTGGTTCGATTCCTGCGGAAATTCAAATTTGGGTTTAAAGGCATTTAATCATTTTTGGAGATCCGCTCTCTCGGCATATTATCCTTTAACCTTTTCCGATAAATTTAAGCTTTTTGTAAAATGTGTACTCCGGTCGTTTAAGAAAAATTAACTCCCACTTGTTTTAATTTCACTTCCAAAGTATCGGCCCATTTATGCCAATTCAATTCATCATTGTATAATTTACGGGCTGATAAAACAAGTGCCTGGTATTTTTCCTTGTCCTCAAAAAGTTCAATTATTTTTTTAGCGTAACCACTACCGGTGTCGTTGTAATCTATCAGATAACCATTAACGCCTTCTTTAATATGGCCTTCTACACCGCCGGTATTGGCGCAAAGTACCGGTAAACCGAACGCGCTCGCCTCGCAGAAAACAATTGGGGTGCAATCAAAACGCGTGGGAAGGATCAAAAAATGTGAGTTTGAATAAATTTCCATTAATTGTTTCTGACCGCCCGGTTCGTTTTTATTGATAAACGGAATAATATTTATGTTCGGGTGGTTAAATTTCTCAGGTGGTGTACATCCAATAATGGTCAATTCGGCCTTAATATTCTTTTTCAATAATTCGATCAAACAATTATAAGCAAACTCGCCACCTTTGTTTATCCAATAAGTTCCAATAAAAGTAATTTAATGGCATCCTTAATTTCTTTAGGTTTTATTTCAGATGGTATATTCTCAATGTTGGCGCCAAAGGGAAATACCGAAACTTTTTCGGGCGACTTGTGATAAAAATTGATCACCGAATTGGCCGCCCATTGAGAAGAAACAACGACCAGCGAAGAATTTTTGATGGCCAGTTCTTCAATAAGATTAGATTGATTAACAGAGAAGGAAAATAATTTAGATAAAGCTTTGTGATAATTAAGGGAGATCTGCACGGTTGAATCGCTAACGTAAACGATCGGTACCCTGGTTTGTAAATAAGCGATTTCTGTTGAAGCAGATGGCGCAACAATAAGATCGGGTTTAGCCGAATTTATTTTTTTGTCAAAATAACGCGCGTAGGCTTTAGAGATCATTTTACTATGGGCGTAATCATAACGTTTGTTCAAAAAGATCAAACTTATACGCGAGAACACTTTTCCTATAAAAAATAAGAATTTTGGTTCAAATGGACCTAAAGGAATAACTGATTCAAATTTATTTTGCAGCGCCTTATAAATAAAATAATGTGTGCCCGACCACGAATGGCGATCGTTTGGATCGGAACTGGTTAAATACCCTATTTTAACGCGAGGTTTCAAATTATAATTTCGTTTTAAAAAGACAGGGATCTGTATTTTGCAGACCTTTTTTGTCGTATTCAGACGGAAAGAAATCTGCAATTTAAGATCTAAGTTTTCTATAACATTGCAATAACCAAATTTAAGAAATGTTTATGGAGTAAGGTTGTTTTGGAGGTATTTATATTTCTTATTTTTGTTATCTAATGAGTCACGAAGAAAAGCCATTATTAAGTATAATAATTGTCAATTATAACGTCAAGGATCTGTTATTTCAAAGCCTGAATTCGATCCGGTCCTTCGTTTCTGATACAAATGAAGTAATAGTGATCGACAATGCTTCTTCTGATGACTCATGCCAGGAAATAAGGAAAAATTATCCGGAAGTTAATTTGATCGAAAACAAAAAGAATATTGGGTTTTCTGCAGCAAATAATCAAGGTTTTGCAATTGCCAAAGGAAAGTATTTTCTAATGTTGAATCCTGATGCTTATTTTTTAGACTCATCTTATAAAAATGCCATAACGTTTTTGCAAAATGAACCTGGTCAACACTTGATCATTGGTCCGCGTATTTATAATCCTGATAATTCCTATCAGGATTCAGCCTGGAAGTTCCCAAGGCTAACACAACACCTGATGGAAGCGTTTTTTCTTAATAAATTAATTGACACATCGTCCTATGTTTCTGCGAGGGGTGAAACTGGATCTTTTTCGGTAGATTTTCTTTCGGGGGCGGCTTTATTGATGCGCAGTGAAACACAAAAAAGTATTGGGAACCTTGATGAAAAACTCTTTTGGATGGAGGATGTGGATTTTTGTTACCGTAACAAATTGCTTGGGGGCAAGAATTGGTATTTTCCTCAATGGAAAACGGTTCATTATGTTGGCGCGTCGTCGAAAAAAAATCTTTCAGTGGTCATTTCAAACCAGTTGATTAGCAAATTAAAGTTTTACAAAAAACATAAAAGAAAGTTGACATTTGTTCTAAGCGCCATCATTTTTTTTATACATAGTATTTTACGACTTATTATTTTATTCCCGGTTTCGCTGGTAAGTACCAAGGCGTTCACTAGACTTAAAGCTTACGCGTTTACTTTCAAAAAATTGTGGCGATACCTCTTGGTTAACGATGAAAGTTTAACATAATCCTAATCTAACCTTGTAGGATCTGACCAATTAATATGTCCTAGAAAGTTCTTGCTAAGAAAAGCGTTTAAATTTATACATTTAGGAAGTTAACATGCAACCGTTTTTAGCTCAAATAGCCAAATACATTAAGGAATGCTATCCAAATTCACCGGAAGGTTTGTGTGTAGTGTTGCCTAATAAACGAGGCGCTTTGTTTTTAAAGCAACATTTGGCAACTGAATATAAAACCACTATTTGGGCGCCTCTAATTATTTCAGCCGAGGATTTTATTGGAGAATTATCGGGTTTGCAGAGTATGGAGGATATTGATCTTACTTGTAAACTCTATGAAAGTTATAAAACGGTGTATGGCGAAAAGGCTGAACCTTTCGAGTCGTTTGTAAAATGGGGACATTTGATCCTTCAGGATTTTAATGAAATTGACCGCTACCTTGCCAACGGAGAAGCGTTATATTCAAATTTGCACCAAATAAAGGAAATTGAAAATTGGAGTTTAAGCGGTGACGAGCTCACTGAGTTTCAAAAAAATTACCTCGATTTCATGAAGCATTTGGGAAAAATTTACATGCACTTTACCGATGCCTTGTTGCAAAGTAACGAATCGTATCAGGGCCTCGCTTACAAAACGGCTGTTAACAAATTTGAAGGTTCCAATTTCCTCGATAAGCATAAAGAGATCTTGTTTTGTGGATTTAACGCGCTTAATAATGCCGAAACCCTCATTTTTTCAAAATTATGTAAAAGTGGTAAAGCAAAAATGTTGTGGGATGCCGATAAGTATTATGTTGACGACCCGGTGCAGGAAGCAGGATTATTTTTAAGACGAAATTTTAAAACATTTTCGCAAAAGGAACAACAATTTACCGGTGATTATTTTAAAAATGAAAAATCCATTGAGATCGTATCGGTACCCAAACAAATTGGGCAGGCCGAAGCTGTAGGAAACATAATTACCAAATGGCTTGGCGAGGGCGTTGCTCCAGGAAGTATAGCAGTAGTTTTAGCTAACGAAAAATTGCTCTGGCCCGTTTTAAAAATGCTACCAAATAGTGTAGAGCATGTGAATATTACCATGGAGTATCCGGTAAAATATACTTCGGCATTTAATTGTATTGATCTTATCTTAAAAATTCAACTAGGTTTTGAAACTCAAACAAAAAAGGAAAAGCACATCTATTATAAGGATCTTTTGAATTTATTAAGGCATCCGTTCTTTCAGGAATACATGAATGCTTTAGGTTTGCAAAAAATTTATCCGGCACAGATCAATACAATTCTGCAAAAAAATTACACTTTTATAACGCAACCGCTTCTTCAGGATCTGTTCAAGGAAAATTATGATAAAATTTCCGAGCTGCTTGTTCAATGGCAAAGTGCGCGGCAAGCGGCGCAACAAATAGATAAATTACTTCAAACTGTTAAGTTGTGGCATTTAACTTCCGAATTGAATAATTATAAGGCATTAGAGTTAGAATATTTACATGTGCTTATCAAAAATTTCAACCGTGTTTCCGAATACATCTCTAAATACAATTATTTTGAAAGTGTAAAAGCGTTTAAAGTACTTTTTAATCAGGTAGTGGCTTCTTCTTCGGCCGCGTTTATTGGCGAGCCGTTAAAAGGTTTGCAAATAATGGGTGTACTCGAAACACGAACCCTTGATTTCGAAAATATTATTTTTGTCTCGGTAAACGAAGGGGTATTACCTTCCGGAAAAACGCAAAGCTCTTTTATTCCTAACGATCTTAAACGGTTTTACGGTTTGCCATTATATGGCGATAAGGACGCAATTTATGCTTATCACTTTTACCGTTTGTTGCAACGGGCAAATGCTATTTTTATTACCTATGATTCGGAAACAGATACTTTTGGTAAAGGAGAAAAAAGCCGGTTTGTAAGTCAGTTACAATTTGAACTACCACAATACAATCCTGAAATTGAAATTCGCGAAAGCATAGCAACAGGTAAGGAAGTGGGGGTCAATACCGCTAAGCCTATTGTGGTAGAAAAAGGCGAAAAAGTATTGGAGCCTATTCTCGATAAAGCTATACACACAGAAGAATATAAAGGTTTATCGCCTTCGGCCCTCAGTGTTTTTAAAAACTGTTCATTAAAATTTTATTTCAGATATGGCGCGGGATTAAAAGAAGCGGAGGAACTGGAAGAATCAGCGGAGGCCAATACCTTCGGATCTATTTTACACCAAACACTCGAAAGTCTGTATCTTCCTTTTGTAGGAAAAAATGTGTCGCCCGATAATTTGAATTTAAGCAAAGCCAGAATACAAAACGCGGTGGAGGATAATTTTTTAAAGCATTTTTCGAAGAGTGAAGCTTTTTTTGGAAAAAACCTTTTACAACAACATGTTTTAAAGGTGTACGTTGAAAAATTAATGACTTACGATTCGGTTTTCGCGTCTGCTCTGCAAAGATCCAAACGCGTATTAAAAATTTTGCACTTAGAAAAAGAACTTGCGGCTTCCTTAAAAGTGAAAATAGCCGGAAAGGAGACGGAAGTTTTTATAAAAGGTAAAGCTGATCGTATCGACGCTTATGATGATCTTGTAAGGATTATCGATTATAAAAGTTCGGTGCAGTCGGGCGACAAATTTGAATTTGTTGGCTTTGAGGAATTATTCAATAACAAAGCCTACGACAAAATGCTTCAATTATTTTTGTATTCATGGTTGGTATATAAAAACGGCATTGCACCGGCAAAAGCGTTAAGGCCCTGTGTAATTCCTTTTAAGAAATTTGAAAGAGAGCCGAAGTTCATATTAGAAAATAAAGAGCCACTCAATTTGAGCGAAGATCTGCTCGATGATTTTGAAACACATCTTATCTATTTTATTGAATCTATTTTTGATAAAAAAAGCGCTTTTGTTCAAACTACCGACGAAGATATTTGTGAATACTGTGCTTACAAAATGATTTGTAACCGATGATCGTTATTTTTTTAAAGCCATACGGTTTTTAAGATAGGCGTTTAAAAATACGGCCAGTAAAATAATGCTTACGCCAACATAAAAAGTTAATGAGAGTTCCTTATTCTCTTCATATAAAAAAACAGCCAGTATGATCCCGTAAACGGTTTCCAGATTTACCGTAAGGGTAATGGTGTACGGACTCAAATGTTTCATCAGTTCTACACTGGCAATGAATGGAAACGCGGTGCAAATTCCGGCAAGCAGTGCCAAACCTAATAGGTCGTGATCACTTAACGTAAAAAATTGCGTTGTGAAATCACCATTAAAAAGACAATAAATACTTAATGCCACTATTCCGAAAAGTAATTCATAAAAAGAGATGATCACTGACGGAACAGTTTTAGTGATCAATCCATTAAAAACATTGAAAATGGAAGCGGTAAGAGCAGCAAGTATACCCAACACAATTCCGAGCCAATACAAATTCTCAACCGACAAGATCATGAAAATAGCGCCAATGATAATAAAACCAATAACCATTTCGTACCAAATGATCTTTCGTTTAAAAACGATTGGTTCGATAATGGATGTAAACAACGTTCCGGTTGAAAAAGCGGCAAGTGTTACTGACACGTTCGAAACTTTAATGGCGCCATAAAAGAACAGCCAATGTAATGCGATCATGGCGCCTATACCTGCCAGTTTTAAAAGTGTTGAAAGACTGGTCATTAAATTTTGGCGTATTAAAAGAACATAACCGGTTAAAATTACAATGGTAAAAGCGATCCGGAACCAAACCAACGGCATGGTTGCGCAGGAAATAAACCTGCCTAAAATTGGCGTAAAGCCCCAAAGCAAAACAATGAAGTGTAAAAGCAATTGGTGTTTATTGAGGCCTTTGAACATTGGAGGCAAATTTAGCAATAATGTAAGAGGATATGGCCTTACAATTTTACAGAGCTTATAAATAATTTCTTTACCTTTAATCGGAAAAGAAATCGAAGAAAGATCGTGCAAAATGTAATTTATTTTGATAACAATGCTACTACCAGGGTTGACGACCGCGTAGTTCAGGCGATGTTGCCTTTTTTTTCGGAAATGTATGGGAACGCTTCAAGTCGTTTGCATGCTTTTGGTTGGGAAGCCGAGGCCGCGGTAGAAAAAGCCCGTGAGCGAGTGGCTAATCTAATTGGAGCAGAGCCTTCGGAAATTGTTTTTACTTCGGGTGCAACCGAAAGTGTCAACATGGCGTTGAAAGGAATATTCAAGGCCTACAAAACAAAAGGAAATCATATTATCACAGTTAAAACCGAACACAAAGCGGTTTTAGACACATGCAATGAGCTTCAGGAAAATGATGGGGCCGATATAACTTATTTGTCGGTTGATAAAGAAGGCGTCATTGATCTGCAGGAATTAAAAAGCGCTATTAAAAAAGAAACAATCTTAATTTGCGTGATGGCCGCCAATAACGAAACAGGCGTTATACAATTGATAGAAGAGATAGGAGAGATAGCAAAGCAAAACAAGATCGTTTTTTTTTCGGATGCTACCCAATACGCCGGCAAAATGCTTTGTAATGTAAAAGAATCAAAAATAGATTCTTTAAGTTTAAGTGCGCATAAATTTCATGGGCCTAAAGGAGTAGGGGCTTTGTACGTTAGAAGAAAGGATCCTCGGGTCAATGTTTTGCCATTATTACATGGGGGCGGACAGGAAAATGGCCGGAGAGCCGGTACGTTAAATGTCCCTTTAATAGTTGGTATGGGAAAAGCGGCAGAATTAGCAGCGAACGAATTGTGGGATAATAATACCTATTTATCAAAAATAAGGGCGCATTTCGAACATCGCATTTTAGATCTGGAAGGTTTAAAGATAAATGGCGGTACAAAAAACAGGCTGTATAACACCAGCAATATTTGTTTTCCATCGGGATTTGATAAAATTCCGGCACTCTTAAAACAATTCGCTTTTTCAAGTGGTTCGGCTTGCGTAAGTGGTCTTAACGAACCTTCTCATGTTTTAAAGGCTATGGGTTTGAATTCGGCCGAGATCAAAAATTCGTATAGGTTCTCTTTTAGTAAATATAATACACTCGAAGAAATTGAAAAGTTACTTGGCGCCATCATGAACAATCATTCGGCATAGTATTTGATCATAAAGCTTCAGTATATTTGTAACAATTAGTTTAGCATGAAAATAGTTTTTACAACTTTCTTAATGATGTGTTTGGGTGTATGCAATTCCCAGAACAATCAGAATTTTAATAATAAATTATTTGCCGAGTTGTTTTCTTATTTATCTAAAGAAAAAGTTACAACTGATAAGATAATTACCTTAACGGTTTGGTCACCCGACGATAAAATGAGCCGTGAGCTCTGTAAGGAATTTGAAAAAACCAACTCTATCTATTACAAAGCTAAATTAAAGGGTGGTAGTAAAGGGGTTCTTTCGGTTTTATACTGTTCCGATAAAGATGAAGTTAGGGCTAACATTGCTTTGAATAAGGAAGGCATTGCAGAAAGTCAGTTTGTGGTTAAAGTCAATGCCAATAATAAAGACTTTGAAAACATTTTAAAAAATAAGTCACCGGGTTATAATATTGTTTTCGATAAGGACGGTAAAGTACACTACGAAAATATCCCACAAGGTTCTGTATTTCAGTCTTTTAATAAATTGGTTACCCGTTAATTATTGAATACCAGCACTTTAATACAAAGCATTTTAAATCAATCACTTATACGCATTATTGCTTACAAACTTAAAAAAAAGTTAATTGAGTGAATAATGGTAATTATTGATTGAAAAATTACCCCGTTTTTAGCAATATCCCTACCTTTGAGGTAACAAATTATTGTAGTATGAAAACCAGTATCAAATTATTCTTTTTAAGTCTTTGTTTTGGGGTGTCTTTTTCAGCTTTTTCTCAAGCCGAAGACATTAAATTAAATTCAGATAAAGTAAAAAAAATTTACGCCGTATGTTCAATTCAAACACGGTGGTGACAATGCAAGTTTTGCGAACTGGAAAAGCACCAATAAAATGTTGTATGCAAAAGAAATGTGGTATTATACTGAGTCATTTTATGTTAAACGTAATTACAATAACGAGGGAATCACTTTAGATGAGTCAATCATTGATATCAGCCGTTTCGAAAGCCAAAGAAAAGAAAATGAAGAAGCCATTGTTACATTACCTGGTTTCAAAGACGTAATTGTTTTAATTCCTAATAATAAACTTATTTACAAGCCTCTATAATTTTTAGAATATGAAAAGAATAATGAATAAAATAGCTTTGTTTGTTTTTGTGGCAGCATCTCTGGCCACAATGAAGCTATCTGCACAACTAGGTGTTGGTCCTGCTCCTTATTGCATGCCTACCTATTGGAATCAGCCATGTAACCAGCCTAACGCTTCTAATACCGCTGGTAACTGGATCAATGATTTTATCCATAGCTTTAATACTACTGGTGCCTTAACTAACATCACTACTAACAATACAGGTTGTCAGGCTCAAAACTTAGGTGGAATTAAAAATTACTACTATTATGGTTGTACTGATTATTTAGTAACTCAACCCGGTCAGGTGGTTTCATGCAACTTCCAATCTGGTAACGTTTACTCACAAGGTTGTGCTGTATTCGTTGATTGGAATCAGAATAGTATTTACGATCTTCCACAAGAACGCGTTGGTGGTACACCTGGTGTTCCTCCCGCTGCTACATGGGCTAATTTTAATTTTACAGTTCCTGCTGCTCAACCTAATGGTGTTTACAGAATGCGCGTTAGATGTGCATATGCAACCCCTGGTGTAACCATCGACCCATGTTTACAATATGGTTATGGCGAAACACAGGAGTATAACTTATACATTGGTCAAACTCCAGCTGGTGTTATTACTGCTACACCTAGTGTAAATTCACCAATATGTACTGAAGCAACAGCCAATTTTAGCGTGGCTTATTCTGGCACTGTTGTTCCTACTTTTACATGGACTGGTCCTAGCGGATTTACAAGCAACCAGCAAAACCCTACCATTACAAATGTTACTGCTGCAATGGCAGGCGTTTATAACGTTACGGTTTCTACCGGTTCTTGTCCTGCTATCAAACAAATTACGTTAGGTGTTAATCCAACTCCTACCATTACTTCAATCACAAATAACGCTCCTGTTTGTCAGGGAAGTACTTTTAATTTAAATGTAGCAGCTAATACTGCAGGTACTGCTTCTTATAACTGGACAGGTCCTTCTTTCTTTAGTACCACTACACAAAATCCGGTGGTAGCAAACGCTATGCCTCAGGCAACTGGTGTTTACACAGTATTAGTAACTAACACTTTTGCTAACGGAACATGTACACGTGTTGCAACCACTCCTGTTCAGGTGTTGGCCACTGCTCCTTTGAATTTAACATCAGCTACTGTTTGTATGCCCGATAAAGTTAATCTTTGGGCAAGTGCTTTAGGTGCTACTTCTTATTCATGGACCGGACCAAACGGGTTTACTTCTAACGTTCAGGGACCACAAATTTATAGTACCACACCTACCATGTCGGGTACTTACTCGGTAACTGCAAC
>JBGASH010000092.1:0-11777 GCA_044229775.1 Bacteroidia bacterium | reverse complement strand
CATACATTTGTGACAGAAATGAAAAATTTAACAGTAAATAAATCATGGTGGTGGCTTACAAATAACAATGTGAGCAGCTAAGAATTTATATACTTATAAGGCATTAAAAGAGCCCGCTGTTCAACGAATAGCGGGTTTTTTTGTGCCCTGCCCTCCCCCTCAAGGTGAGGGGAAACAAATAAGAAAGTCAAAAGAATTGAAAATTATAAAACATAAAATTAAAAGAAGTAAAATTAGCTCCCTTCTCCTTAAGGAGGAGGGCGGGAGGATGAGGCCATGAAGCTATACACACACATAAAACATATTTTAGCCGACACCAAAACACCGGTGGGCTTATATTTGGGGTTGAGGGATAAATTTCTTTCGCCGTTATTATTGGAGAGTTCCGATTATAATAGTAAAGAAGGGCATTATTCTTACATCTGTTTGGATCCAATAGCCAGCATCAAATTACAAGGTGGGCTTTTGCGCACTAAGATAGCCGAACAAATAATAGAAGAAAAATTCTCTGAAAAAGATAACTTAAATGCCAAAATAAGATCCTTCACAACATTATTTGAAGTTGAAAAACAGAATTTACCTTTTTGTTATGCAGGATTGTTTGGTTACATGGGCTACGATATCATCAATTACATTGAAGATATTTCTTTAATAAACCCTAAAGCTTTAAACATTCCTGAACTTTTCTACAACTTCTATTCCGTTATTCTGGTATTCGATCACCAAACCAATTCGCTTTGCCTGATAACACACGCCCAAAATAAAAATGCCGCTTTAGAATTATCTCAATACATTGAAGAACAAATTTTATTTTGCGAGGTCAACTCCTTTACTTTTGAAACAACGAACGAAGAAAAAGTTTCCTGCACAACTGATGAATTCAAAAGCCAGGTGAACAAAGCCAAGGAACATTGTCAGCAAGGTGACGTGTTCCAATTGGTATTATCGCGAAGGTTCAGTCAGGATTTCACGGGCGACGAATTTAATGTGTATCGCGCTTTAAAGAATATAAATCCATCGCCCTATTTATTTTATTTTGATATGGGTGATCTCAGGATCTTTGGTTCATCGCCCGAAGCGCAATTGGTTGTTAAGAACAATATTGCCGAGATCCATCCTATTGCAGGAACTTATAAGAGAACGGATAACGTAGTGAATGATCTTAAAAAAGCAAATGAATTGCTAAATGATCCAAAAGAAAATTCGGAACACATGATGCTGGTTGATCTGGCCAGAAATGATTTGAGTAAATTTTGCACGAATGTAAAAGTTGACACCTTAAAACAAACGCAATTTTATTCGCATGTGATCCATTTAGTAAGTAAGATCGTAGGAGAGAGAAAAAATGATTTTGATCCTTTTGAACTATTATCAGGAACCTTTCCCGCAGGAACCTTGTCGGGAGCACCAAAATACCGGTCCATGGAATTAATTGATCAGTATGAAAATACCGCTCGAGAGTTTTATGGAGGATGCGCGGGATTCATTGGTTTAGAAGGAGAAATCAATCATGCTATTATGATCCGTACCTTTTTAAGTAAAAATAATACTTTGTATTACCAGGCAGGAGCCGGAATTGTGGTGTCTTCAAATGAAGAAAGTGAGTTAAATGAAATAAATAATAAAATATCTGCTTTAAGAAAAGCCATTGTTAATGCAACGAAATTTAATAATATTGTACGTCCAATAGTTAGCCACAAAGACGCTAAGACGCAAAGTTTAGCAGAATTAACTGAGATCTAAAATGAAATTACTTATACTAGATAATTACGATAGTTTCACTTATAACCTTGTTCATTTGGTGGAAAAGGTAAGTGATATTTCATTTGATGTGATCCGTAACGACAAGATCTCTTTGGCTGATGTAAATAACTACGATAAGATCTTGTTATCACCTGGTCCGGGTTTACCAAAAGATGCCGGAATAATGCCGGAGCTTCTCAAAAAATATTCTTCTACCAAATCTATTTTAGGTGTGTGTTTAGGATTACAAGCCATTGGCGAGAACTTTGGCGCGCAATTACAAAATTTAGATACCGTTTACCATGGCATTGCCACTCCTGTTAACATTATCAAAGAAGATCTTATTTTTAAAAATTGCCCCGCAAAATTCACCGTGGGCCGCTACCACTCCTGGGTTGTGAGCAACAAAGCGCTTCCCGGTGAGCTCATTATCACCGCTACCGATGATAAAAACAACATCATGGCCCTTAAACATAGCAGTTACGATGTTCGCGGTGTTCAATTTCATCCTGAATCCATTTTATCGGAGAACGGTGAGAACATGATGCGCAATTGGCTTAAGGCCTGATCCAACTTCCATATCCAAAGTTTCACTCAACGCTATTTATTTATTCGCTCTGCGATCCCGATAGCTATCAGGACTGCGACTTTGCCTAAACCAAACATCAACAACTATAAAATAAATAATAAAAATGAAAACCCAATTTGAAAAACTAGCAACTCCTCATCGCCTCTCAGAAAAAGAAGCGTACGAGCTTATTTTTGATATCAACGAAAATAAATTTAATCACACACAACTTTCTTCTTTGCTGGCCTTTTATATTAAGCGGCCGGTTTCTGTAGAAGAACTGTCCGGTTTCAGAAAAGCATTATTGGATCTGAGTACAACCATTACCTTAGATAAAGAAGCGATCGATGTGTGCGGCACCGGTGGTGATCAAAAGAACACGTTCAATATTTCGACACTCTCCGCGTTAGTATTAGCCGCTTCAGGTATTCCTGTAGCCAAACATGGTAATTATGGTTCCTCATCCTTGTCAGGCTCCTCAGATATTTTGAAATATTTTGGTTACGAATTTAAAACAACTTCAACGGAACTTAATAAAGAATTAAATGAGAATAATTTGTGCTTCATTCATGCGCCAATATTTCATCCCGCTTTAAAAAAAGTCGCTATTCCCCGTAAGGAAATAGGTATTCGCACTTTTTTTAATCTGTTAGGGCCGCTTGTTAATCCGGCCCGCGTGAACTATCAATACATAGGCGTTTACAATTTAGAAGTGGCCAGACTATACCATTACGTTTTGCAAAAAACTAATTACAACATCGTGCATTCCATTTCGGGTTACGATGAGATCAGTTTGACCTCTCCTTTTAAATGTATAACCAATAAAATTGAAAAGGTTTATGAACCCTTCGATCTTGGCTACTCCACCTTAAAAAAAAAAGGATCTTTACGCTGGCACCACTATTAAAGCGGCAGCTGATATTTTCATTAAGATTTTATCAGGACAAGCAAGCGCCCCGCAAGAAAATGTGGTTATTGTCAATAGCGCTATGGCCATGAATTGCCTAAAACCAAATTTAAAAATTGAAGATTGTATCCTTAATTGCCAGGAAACTTTAAGATCAGGTAAAGCCTTATCATTATTTAAAAGCATTTTAAACTAAATCACCATGAATACTCTTGAAAAAATAATTACCCATAAAAAAGAAGAAGTAAGTGAACGCAGATCACTTTACCCTACAAGATTATTAGAACGTTCGCTGTATTTTGAAACAAAACCCGTTTCGCTGACAAAATATTTAAAACGGTCCGACAAAAGCGGGATCATTGCCGAAATAAAGCGGCATTCGCCAAGTAAAGGTTATATTAACAAATACGTGAACGTTGAAAAAACTTCTATTGGTTATATGCAAGCGGGCGCAAGCGCTTTATCGGTATTGACCGATCACACTTTTTTCAAGGGAACTTCGGATGACCTGATGCTTGCGCGAAAGTTTAATTTTTGTCCCATTTTAAGAAAGGATTTCATCATTGATGAATACCAGATCATCGAATCCAAAGCCATTGGTGCCGATGCCATCTTACTGATCGCGGCCGTTCTAACCAAAAGCGAAATAAAAACCTTAAGTAATTCCGCGCATTCGCTTGGCATGGAAGTGATCCTTGAAATACACGAACAAGAAGAGCTCCTTAAAATTAATGACGACATTAATATCATAGGTGTTAATAATCGCAATTTGAAAACCATGGAGATAGATCTTGAACAGTCGTTCAAATTATCCGCACTGATCCCCCCTGCAGTAGTAAAGATCTCGGAAAGCGGAATAGAGGATCCAGCGACAATTATAAAATTGAAAGAATACGGTTACAATGGATTTCTGATCGGCAGTTATTTTATGAAACACGCCAGACCAGAAGAAGCTTGTAAGGAATTTATCACTCTAATTAACCAAGGTGTTAACGAATCAATCCTTGTATAGCATGAAATTAAAAGCTTGTGGATTAAAAGATCCCGATAACATTAACGAAATTGTTAAACTAAACGTGAATTACATTGGCTTTATTTTTTATAAACCATCATCACGTTATTTTAATGACAGCTTAAGTTTTGACCAGGTCCGTATCATTCCGAAACACATTACCAAAACAGGTGTATTTGTGAATGAAGATCTATATTCTGTTTTTAATACGGTTGCGCATTATGATCTGGATGCCGTACAACTTCATGGAAACGAAAGCGCCGAAGATTGCCTTCACCTTAAACAGTATGTAAAAGTAATTAAGGCCTTTGGGATAGACGAGCATTTTGATTTTAAAATTCTTGCCGCATACAAGGATTCCGTTGATTATTTCCTTTTTGATACAGCCACAAAAGAACATGGTGGTTCAGGGAAAATATTTGATCACTCACTCCTAAACAACTACAAATTAGAAGTTCCCTTTTTTCTAAGCGGAGGACTCTCGTTAGAGAATATGAATGAAATAAGCGCATTTCAACATCCAAAACTGATAGGTTACGACATTAATTCCAAATTTGAAACCCAACCCGGTAAAAAAGACATAAATAAAATAAAACAATTTATAGATCAACTAAACCATGAAAACATCCTCCACTAATTTTACTATTTCAGACGATGGTTACTACGGCCCATTTGGTGGCGCGTATATTCCAGAAATATTATTCAACAATATTGAAGAATTGAGAAATTCATATTTGTCGATAACAGAAAATAAAGAATTCAAAATTGAATTTGAAAATCTACTCCAAAACTACGTTGGGCGGCCTACCCCACTTTACTTTGCTAAAAATTTATCGGAGCAATTCAATACTAACATTTATTTAAAACGCGAGGACTTAAATCATACGGGCGCGCATAAAATAAATAACACCATTGGACAAATTTTACTGGCAAAAAAACTCAACAAGACCCGCATCATTGCAGAAACAGGCGCCGGACAACATGGCGTGGCTACTGCTACTGTTTGCGCTTTAATGGGATTAGAGTGTGTTGTTTATATGGGGCAAGCCGATGTTGAACGTCAGTCGCCCAACGTGGCACGCATGAAAATGCTCGGGGCAAAAGTTGTTCCGGTTTTCTCAGGCAGTAAAACCTTAAAAGATGCTACAAACGAAGCCATCCGTGATTGGATAAATAATTCCAAAGACACCCATTATATTATTGGTTCGGTGGTTGGGCCGCATCCTTATCCTGATATGGTTGCCAGGTTTCAATCGGTAATAAGCAAAGAGATAAAACTGCAATTGAAAACTTTTACCGGAAATGAAGATCCAAATTACGTTATTGCCTGCGTAGGTGGCGGAAGCAATGCGGCCGGAGCATTTTATCACTTCTTAAATGAACCAAACGTAAAATTGATCGGTGTTGAAGCATCCGGAAAAGGAATTGATTCAAAACATACTGCCGCCACTTTAACTATAGGAACACCGGGAGTAATTCATGGCAGTAAAACCTATCTTATGCAAAATAGCGTCGGTCAAATCACCGAGCCGTATAGTATTTCGGCGGGATTGGATTATCCCGGTATTGGTCCGTTACACTCCTATTTGTTTGAAAGCAAACGCGCCGCTTATTTACACGCTAACGATAAAGAAGCATTGGAAGCAGCCGTGAACCTTACCCGTAAAGAAGGAATTATTCCGGCCCTGGAAAGCGCCCATGCCTTGGCGGTTTTACTACAAATAAAATTTAAAAAAGAAGACGTTGTGGTGGTCAATCTTTCGGGGCGCGGAGATAAAGACATGGAAACGTATATTAATTATTTAAACGAAATAGAACATGCAAAACAGAATTGATAAATTATTTTCCGAAAAAAAAGAAAACATTCTTTCGGTATTTTTTACTGCCGGTTTTCCGAAGTTGAATGATACTTTACCTATTATTGAAGAATTAGACAAAATACCGGTTGATCTTATTGAAATAGGAATTCCCTTTTCCGATCCTGTTGCCGACGGACCGATCATTCAACAAAGCAGCGCTTTGGCTTTGCAGAACGGAATGGATCTTACATTGCTGTTTCAACAGTTACAAGCATTAAGACAACTTGCATCTATTCCTGTTCTACTAATGGGCTATATCAATCCCATTCTTAAATTTGGCATTGAAAGTTTTTATATCGAGTGCTATAAAACCGGGATCGACGGTTTGATCATTCCTGACCTACCACTTAACGAATATGTCGAATTTCATAAGCCACTAGCTGAGAAATACAATATTCATGTGGTGTTTTTAATTAGTCCGGAAACAAAACCCGAACGCATTAAATTAATAGATGATCATAGTAAAGGGTTTTTATATCTGGTATCTTCCAATGCCACTACCGGAACAAACAAGGGCGTGAATGAAAATTTAAATGGAACGATAAATAATATTAGAAATCTTCAATTAAAAAATCCTATTATAATGGGTTTTGGAATTCGCGGACAAAAAGAATTTTCGCGGGCTTGCGAAATGGTGAATGGGGCAATAATAGGAACCTCCTTCGTGGAGATATTGGCGAACTCGAAAGAACTTAAAAAAGACATTCCAGATTTTATAAACAGCATACTTTTAAAACAGGAAACCTTATGATCATACAATTAGAAAAAAACTGCTCAAAGAATGAGATCCAAACACTTTTAAGCACGTTGGATAATTACAAATTTTCGGCCAACGAGGTAAAGACGCAGTTCGAAACTTACCTTGTTTGTATTGGCAAAACAGATATCGATCTGAGGAAGATCGGGCACTTAAAAGGCGTAAAAGACGTTCACCGTGTATCGGATAATTATAAATTAGTTAGCCGGAAATGGAAAACCGAAAACACCAAGATCGACCTGGGAGACAATGTGATCATTGGCGATGGAAATATTTCGTTGATGGCCGGTCCGTGTTCGATCGAAGGAGAAGATCAGATGCAAAAGACCTTAAAACATTTACTGGACAACAACATTAAAATAATGCGGGGTGGCGTTTATAAACCACGTAGTTCGCCTTACGCGTTCAGAGGTTTAGGTATTGAGGGATTAAAAATGATGCATTCTTTTTGTAAGCCGCATGGCATAAAAATAATTACAGAAGTTATGCAAGTATCACAAATAAAGGAAATGTATGATTATGTAGATATTTTTCAGGTTGGCGCACGCAATTCGCAAAATTATAATTTATTGGATGCCTTAGGAGAATGTGACAAAGCGGTTTTAATTAAACGCGGCATTAGCGGAACCATTGAAGAATTACTTTATTCGGCAGAATACGTTTTCAGTAAAGGCAATGAAAAACTGATGTTATGCGAAAGGGGTATAAGAACCTTTGAAACCATTTACCGTAATACCTTTGATATTAACGCCATTCAGGTTTTAAAAGACAGAAGTCATTTACCTGTTATCGCCGACCCTTCTCATGGTGTTGGGATACGTGACTATGTTTCTAAACTGGCTTTGGCGTCGATTATAGCAGGCGCCGACGGTATTATATATGAAGTTCATGAAAAACCTGAAGAAGCCTTGTCGGATGGACAACAAACCCTTAACTTTACAGAGTCGGAACAATTAATAAACAAGATACATTCGGTTTCGGCTTTAGTATAAAAATCATACCTTTAAATATGTCGTTTATTGCATCGTTAGGATATAAAATTGAGATCGGTGAAAAAGCCTTGCGATCACTAAATGCTTTTTTAAAAGGTAAAAAATACAGCAAGCATTTTATTTTATGTGATGAAAACACCTTATCGAATTGCCTGCCCACTTTGATCAGTCATAACCCCGTTTTGAAGGAAGCCGAAATTTTTGAAGTAGAAAGTGGAGAAAGTTCGAAAGATCTTCAGGTATGCTCTCAATTATGGCAAAGTTTATTAGACAATAATGCGGATAAAAACTCTGTTCTCATTAATTTAGGCGGAGGTGTTATTTCTGACCTGGGTGGTTTTGTAGCTTCGGTTTATAAAAGAGGTATCGATTTCGTTAATGTTCCTACTTCCTTATTAGCTATGGCCGATGCCAGTGTTGGCGGAAAAACCGGGATCGATTTTGGCGGCGAAAAAAATATGGTTGGCACCATTACACAACCGAAGGGTGTTTTTATTTATCCCGTTTTTCTAAATACACTTCCTAAACGGCATTACAAGAATGGAAAAGCTGAGATATTTAAAACAGCTCTGGTAAGCGACAAGACCTTGTGGAAAAAACTATCGCTCAAAAAAATACCTGACATTGAGCAATTGATCGTTCAAAGTGTTGGACTTAAAAACAAAATTGTAAAAAAAGATCCGCATGAAAAAAATATCCGTAAAGCCTTGAATTTTGGACACACCATTGGGCACGCCGTTGAGAGCTTTGCCTTAGAAACCCAAAGCGGTCTTTTGCATGGCGAAGCGGTAGTAATTGGAATGATAGCCGAAGCGCACTTATCCTATTTACACAGGCTCGTTACAAAAAAACAACTTTCAGAAATTTGTAGTGTTCTTCAAAAATATTTTGAACCCTCAGCACTGTTAAGATCCTCCTTTGATGAGATATTAAAACACATGTTACACGATAAAAAAAATTCGGGGAATCAAATTCTGTGTTCCCTTGTTCAGGGTATTGGAAAATGCCGCATCCGCGTAGCGGTTACCCCACTTCAGATCAAACAATCACTTGAATTTTATAATTCGTTGTTTAAATGATCGCGATCAATCCTCCATCCTACCCTGTTAAACACGAAGTTGAATTGCCCGGTTCAAAGAGTATCAGTAACAGGTTACTAATTATTAGAGCCCTTTCCAAACTTAATGTTGTTTTCAAAAATCTTTCCGATTCGGATGATACCGTAACTTTAGCGAAAGCGTTAGGCCAAATTCAAAACAAAAGATCCGCTGTTATTAACGTTGAACATGCCGGTACCGATATGCGTTTTTTAACAGCATTTTTATCTATTACATCCGGCGAGTGGACCTTAACCGGTTCTGCTCGTATGAAGGAACGCCCTATTTCTGAATTGGTGGAGGGATTAAGGCAGTTAGGCGCGGATATTACATATTTGGAAAAAGAAGGATTTCCACCTCTTAAAATAAAAGGTCAAAAATTGGAAGGCGGCTCACTCGAACTTAACGCCAGCATCAGCAGTCAGTTTACCTCAGCTATGTTATTGATCGCTCCTTTTTTAACATATGGCCTGGAGATAAAATTAAAAGGCGATGTTGTTTCACGTCCATACATCATAATGACCATAGAACTTTTAAAACAATTTGGCGTTTATATTTTGGCTGATACCGATGCTATTCACGTTAAGGCTTCCGACTTAAAAATTCTCCACCCTTCTTTCTCCGTTGAATCGGATTGGACGGCCGCATCGTATTGGTATAGTATTGTGGCGCTCTCTGAAAATTCGGAAATAGTTCTTAAGCATCTGAATAAAGTGAGTACACAAGCAGATTCGGTTTTACCCGAATTATATAAGCAACTCGGGGTAAAGACGGAATTTGTTGAGGGTGGCGTTAAACTTTCTCATCAACCGGTTATCATTTCCGAATTCAATTATGATTTTACTAACTGTCCTGACATAGCACAAACAATTGCGGCTACTTGTGTAGGGCTGGGGATAAAAGCCAATTTAACCGGATTAAAAACATTAAAAATAAAAGAAACCGATAGAATTGCAGCGCTGAAGAATGAACTGGATAAGTTTGGCGTTAAGACTGAAACGTCGAATGAAAGTATAAAAATTAGCGCAGGGTCCGAAACAAAAAATACCAAATTTGAAATCAAAACTTATAACGATCATCGGATGGCTTTGAGTTTTGCGCCACTCTCATTAAAATTCCCGGGAATAGTTGTAAAAGATCCGGATGTGGTCAATAAATCGTATCCGGCTTTTTGGGATGATTTGCAGGAAGCGGGGTTTAATGTTGATTGATATTAGGAACAAATCATTTTGCGACCACAATTTTTTGTTTTGTAAGAACACCATCATTTAAGCCGGTAATAATATAAATTCCATCTGATAATCCCGAAACAACACTTTGGTTATTATTTGCTTCGTTCAGCACCACTTGTTTTAAGGTTCGTCCAAGTTCATCAGAAATGCTCAAATTCATTGGTATATTAGATCGTAAAGTAAATGACCCATTGTTTGGGTTAGGATAAATTATTAAACCGCTTATATTGCGGCCACAGTTTTCAACATATAATATTCCGGAATAATTATATGACTTATTGAAATCGGTTTGTTTTAAACGGTAATACGTTACTGAACCAAGCGGATTAAGGTCGCTAAACGAATAGTATTTTTGTGTAAGCGAATTTCCGGCTCCATTTACCTTACCAACAACTTGCCAATTAAATGCGTCTGAACTTCTTTCTAAGCTAAAAAAATCATTATTGTGTTCTGTGGCGGTACTCCATTTAATGATCACAGTATTGTTTTCGCATTTTCCGGTGAATGACACCAATTCGATAGGCAGCGGCACTGGATTAGCTTGCGTACCTAAACAGCCTACTCCATATCCATCTTGCACGCCTCCTTTATAAATATTTAATAGAAGGTTATCGCTTTGCAAATAGCATAATGTAGAAAAACCATCGGCGTTGCCTCCGGAATAAATTTTCATTGAGGGATTGTCGTTTTGAACGTAACACAAGGTTGAAAAACCATCGGCAATGCCTCCATAATAAATATTCATTGATGGATTATCATTTTGAACATAGCAAAGAGTAGAGAATCCATCTGCGTTACCGCCGTTATATATATCGAAAGCAATGTTACTGGATTGTTGATAACAGGAATTGGAAGCACCATCCGAATTTCCACCGTAATAAATGTTTAGCGCTATATTAGTGCCTTGCTGATAACACGTATTAAAACCGCCATCTGAATTTCCCCCATAATAAATGCTTAAGGCAGAATTGCTGACTTGCTGATAACAATTAATTGCCAGGCCGTCTCCAGTTCCTCCTGCGTAAATACTCTGTGCGAAAAAGGATCTGACAGAAAAAAGTAAAATAAAATATATTATTGTACAGCGAGTCAAGTTAAAAAAAACTTATGGAGCCAAACGTACACCTCTTCCGCCATTTCTATTGTCACGTCCACTTATACCATTCCAACCTGCGCCCCTATATTGGCGATCGGATAAAGTAAGATAAAGCGCTTCCCTCCAGCTTCCACCTGTAAAACTGATTCCGGCATAACCAGTGCAACCTGTTACCCCGGCATATGCCGCATTAGCAACAGCAGGATTAGCGTTTCCGTTCACTCCGGGCCAGAAGTTTACATCTGCCTGGCCATTGGTATTTAAAACGCCATTGCCATGAAGACCTGTGAAGGAGCGACCGGCTACAGAACCGATCAACACCACATCTTCCCAAACGTTTCCTGAAAGGTCTAAAACACCAATGTACCCTGCTCCGGCCGATAACTGATTGGTGGCGGCCTGGGCAAAATTCCCAACACGTAACGGTCCCTGCACAGCGGCAGCATTATTATAAACACAGTTAGATCCTGCAGTACTTGATATCTCACTATTCTGGCCACTATTTGTTATACCT
>JBGASH010000091.1:3960-11867 GCA_044229775.1 Bacteroidia bacterium | reverse complement strand
AATTGCGGCGTATACGCCCACCTTAGCAGGTATTGCTATGTTGGCTGCTCCTGCCCGACCATTATTGGAAATTATTCCCGAACAGATCGATTACATTAATAAATTGGATAGTGTGGTAACCGATCAGGAAGAATTTCAGGCTAACGCTATAAAGTGGCAGGTAAAGAACGCCATGAGCGATAATTTAAGCTTAAAAACAAAAAGCGGCACATTGCCTTTTGGTATTGGCGCTAAGTATTGGATGTATGATAGAAAATATAAACCCACTCAAATTGCAAAAAGTTTAAAATTACCCATGTTGTTATTACAAGGCGAAAGAGATTACAACGTCACCAAAAAAGATTATGATATTTGGATAAAAGATATGGCCGGCAAAACCAATTTTACCTCGAAGCTCTATCCTAAATTAGACCATTTGTTTTTTGAGGGAACCGGTCCGGCCACTCCCGAAGACGCCACCGATCCCGATCACGTGGCCAGTTATGTGATCGATGATCTGGTAAATTGGATGAAGAGTAAGTAATGTGTAGATCTCAGTTTTTTTTATGATTGTTATACTAAGTTAAGATTAAAGAGTGTTTGCCACATTAATTTTTATTATGTAAATTTAGTCAGTGAAAAAACTTATTATTATAGGTCTTCTATTATCCTTTGAAACTTTATGTTTTGGGCAAACTAATCCGTCAGATATTAATCCAAAAAAAATAACAGGAAAATTCATAGGCCATAATTCCTGCCAAAATAATCACCCGATCACCCATATTCATATTAAAAGGGGAAATCGTTACAAAAAGCGTTGTATAACATTTGGGCAGATCTTGCCGGAAGTGAGTGTTGGCAAATGGAAAATTCAGAATGATACTTTAGTTCTTATCGAAAAATTTTATAAGAAGAATGCTTTTACTTATATGTTTACTTTCGGCAAAAGAAATAATAATAATAAAGGACAAGCCAGAGTTCAGATAACAAAACTGATCCATCAAAATGGTAGATGGCATGAAATTGGCTCAAATCCACATATTTTTCTTGCTTCCTTTACTCATTACTCTCGAAAAGGAATGATCGGCTATACGCCTTCTTATTACGAGTACTAACTGATTTACCAAACTCAATTCCCCAATAAAGTAAAAGCCCCCCAATAATACGGGTGCGGGTATTTTTTTCGCACTTCGAGTTGCGCTTTTTTAAAACTTACTGAAATATTTTCGTGTACCGGATCTACACTCCAACTTTTATAGAATTCGCTCATTAAAATTTGCGTGGCGTCATCGTCAACTACCCACAAACTCATGATCAGATTTTTGGCGCCGGCAATGTAAAACGCCCGTTGCAACCCAAACACTCCTTGATTATTCATCTCAACACCCAATCCGGTTTCACAAGCCGAAAGCACTACCAGATCGGTATTGGTGAGATTTAAAAGCGAAGCTTCGTAAGCCGTAAAGATCCCATCCTGATCGAAAGTGGCATTGGAAGTATCTCTGGCTACCACCGATGCGCCTGCCATCATAATACCTGAACGCAACAAGGGATTTTGCATGATCTTTGAAGCTTCAAAACCCAAAATAGTTTGATCGTCGTTGTCCTCAATATCTTTTAAGAAAAATCCATGAGTAGCTATATGCAGTACTTTAGGAGAGTTCACTTTTTTTAACTGCGCCTCCGATGCTTCTTCTTTGGTATAAGAATCTACTATCCATTTATTATTTTGAAGCGATGACGATATGTTCTCAACTTCTGTTTTTGTACCCGGTAAAGGCGGCAGATCAGAAAAACCAAAACGATTCACCGCCAATTGCTGCGTTACAGGAGGCAAGCTTTTCTTTTTGGAGAAATCATATTCGTAATCAGGAAAACCAAACAGCGTGGCGGTCTTTTTGTCGTTGCTTTTAGTTGCATTCAAAATATATGTGAGATTTGGCAGTATACTTATAGCAACTTCATCCAATACATACTTTGAGGTGATAGGATTTTTGAGGGTATACAAATTAACTTCGTTGTATATGCCGTCGGGCGACAAATGCACTTTTGAAATTCCGGTGAGTTTGGCAGCGATCTGTTTCCAAAAGCGGTCGTAAGAAAGACTATCTTCTTTTCTGTTCTCAATTTTAAAGCCGTATTCTTTAATATAATTCGTTTCGAATGACTTTGAATTGTTGATCTTTAACAGAATTGGTGCTAATGAGTTTTTTTCAACAATAAATGCAGCATAATCAGCTAAAGTGTCGCTATAGGTATTGGGGGCACGAATAATATTGATAGCCACTTCTCCTTCTTTCAATTTGGCTTTTATGTCGGTTATGGTGATCGATTTGTTTGTCGACAATAAGCTGGTCTTACTTTTTAAAGTCTGCTCCAGCTTATCCGTTTCAATTTCTACGTCTGAGATCGACCACTGGTTATCTTCGCTGTTTATTTCGCGGTAGCGGGCCGAGAGCAATTGCTTATTATAGATCCATTTATTGTAAACGCTTATTAAAACCGTGTCTTTACTGTTCACAATTTCCTTTCGGGAAGCAATGTTATTATTCAACAATAACGATTTCAGGAACAGCTGGTAATTAAAACAATTATTCAGCAACTCCGAATTATCTTCCTTTGGAAATTTTGCGGTATAATCAAAAACAAAACTGTTGAAAGTTTCAAAACGATCGCCCACAATGGTGTAATACGACACTTGTTCCCGTTCGCTCATAGCATTAAAAAAATTATCAAACTGTCCTTTATACGACTTAAGCGCTTCGTAAAATTGTTCCTTAGCTTTTTTATAATTTTTTAGTTTCCATTGAAAAACCGCCAGATTAAAAATCCCATCAATATAAGCCGTATGTTTTTCACCGAATTTCTTTTTGATAATAGCATTCGAAAGCTCAATGTTGGCAACCGCCTTATCATATTTTTGTAAACCATCGTACATAGTAACGGTGCCCGCCAAAAAATACGCGTAACGCTCGTGCTCTTCGCCTACCGCTTTTTTAATAGCGATCAAGGCCTGATCGGAATACACCTCGGCCTCTTTATAGCGTTTAAGATGCGCATACAACACCGAAAGGTTATGAATACAATTGGCATAGTATTGATGATCGTCGCCCAGCGCTTCTTTGTAAATATCTTTTGCCTTCAATAAATAAGGTTCCGCTTTTTCATAACTGCCCTCATCGTTATAGATCAGAGCCACATTGGTAAGCGCATTAGCATAGTTGACGTGCTTTTCGCCGGTGGTGTTCTTACGTATAAAAAGCACTTCCGACAACAGATCGATCGCTTGCTGGTACCGACCCAGGTTCCGGTACAGTTCTGCTTTATTGTTCAAGGAATTGGTATAATCAGGATTTTGTGTGAGTTCCAATTTGCGATACAAATTCATAGAATTATCGTAATACGTTTCGGCTTGCTGATAATTCCCAATGGCCTTATAACACAATCCGGCATTATTATAGATGGTGGCAGTAGAAACTTGATCGGCCTTAGAAAATTTTTGCGAAAGGAGAAGCGCTTTATTAATGTAGAAAAGGGCATTTTTATAATCGCCGCCTAACCGAAAGGCCTCAGCAGTGTTGTTAAGTGTAGTGATGTAGTCGGTGGTATCAATAGGATTAAGTGATCCATGAATTTTAACCAGGCCGGTAAATATTTCCTGCGCTTTTTTATAATCGCCAACGCCTTGTGCAATTTGCGCATCGGTATTTAAACAGATAAGGTATTCGCGATCCTTTTCACCACGCATCACTTTAAAATAATAAAGCAAGGCATCATTCATTTGCTTGGCATCTTTATACTTACCCAACTCAACATACAATTGCGCCAACGCCCTGTACATTTTAGTATATTCAAAACTATCTTTGCCATATATTCGCGCCATGATGGGAAGTGAATATAAATACAATTGCTCGGCCTGAACGTAATACCCCACATGATTGTATAGATCGGCCATATTGTATTGCGCTAATCCCCAACGGATCGTATCACCTGCCGCATAGGCATCGTTAAACGCGTTTACAAAATTGTTTTGCGCATCGCCAAAATACTGGCGGTTGTATGCGCTAACTCCAAGTATGTTGTATAATGTTGAACGGTTGGAAAGATTTTTCTCAAGGTCCTTTTCATACTTTTTCATAAACGCCTCTATCACCTCATCTTTTACATTGGAGTTGTCTACCTTTTCTATAAGGGCTTTAAAATCCTTTTCATAGGTTTGTGAAAAGGCAATTGTGATAAAAGAGGAAAATAGTATTACTAACAGATTCCTCATTTAAGCGATAGCTGTTTCAAATTTTGCCGGAACGGCATCGAGGGTATCAATAATTTCCTGAAGGTTATTACAGGTAACCAAAAAAGTTCGCGTTTCCTTAAAATTAGGAATACCTTTAAAATAATTGGTGTAATGCGAGCGCATTTCTAAAAGTCCTAGTTTTTCGCCTTTCCATTCAACCGATCGGAGTAAATGGGTTTTGCAAACTTCTACACGGTTCTCTAAGGTTGGCGCGGGTAAATGCTCACCGGTTTTAAAAAAGTGTTTTATCTCATTAAAGATCCAGGGATAACCAATACTTGCTCTCCCGATCATGATCCCATCAACGCCATATTTATTTTTATACTCCAGCGCCTTTTCGGGAGTAACAATATCCCCGTTACCAAAAATCGGAATTTTTATTCGTGTATTATTTTTTACCGCCGCTATTGGTTCCCAGTTAGCGCTGCCCTTATACATTTGCGAGCGGGTTCTACCATGAATAGTTAATGCTTGTATGCCGATGTCTTGCAAACGCTCTGCCACTTCCATAATGTTAATGCTTTTATCGTCCCAACCCAAACGTGTTTTAACAGTAACAGGTAAATTGGTTGATTTTATAACCGCTTTTGTTAAACGCACCATCAAATCAACATCTTTTAGAACGCCGGCACCGGCGCCTTTACATACCACTTTTTTAACCGGACAACCAAAATTGATATCTACTATGTCGGGATTAGCCGCATCTACAATTTTTCCGGATAGCGCCATAGCTTCTTCATCACCACCAAAAATTTGAATGCCTATCGGTCGTTCGTACTCAAAAATATCCAATTTCTTTTTACTTTTTATCGCATCGCGGATAAGTCCTTCGCTACTGATGAATTCGGTGTACATAAGATCGGCTCCGTACTTTTTACAAACATAACGGAACGGCGGATCGCTTACATCCTCCATTGGAGCAAGGAGTAAGGGGAAGTCGGGAAGTTCTATTTTACCGATTTTTACCAAGAGCGTAAAGGTACGAAAAAAGAAGGAATTTATGGTCTCATCCTCGTCTCCCCCTCCTATAGGAGAGGGACGATACTACTCCCATCTTAAGGGCAAAAAATTAAATAATGAATGCGTTTTATGGAAAAGCTTCACTTCTTTCATCTTTATAGAAAACCTCAAAGTCTCCAAAAAAAGTTAATCGGCTTTTAGGATTAAGGTTCTTTAACAGGAATAAGTTGAGTTGTTTGTTTTAATGATAAATCTTTGACAAATGAAGAAAACGTTATTAATAGCATTAGCATTTACCGCAGGTGAAGATTTTTCACAGATACAGCGACAACAACCTTTACCACAGCTCTATAATATAAGAGCCAATTCTACAAACAACGACCTCAATATGCAGGTGCAAAGTTTTAATCCCACCTTCGCTTCTAATATAAGTTTAAACAATTCTACAAAAGTAAATACGGTACGCGCCAATCCTTCGATGGTAAATACCAATAAGGATAACATAAAAACCGTTCAACAAAAAAAAGTGATACCTCAGGTTAAAACGCAACAGCGACGCATTAATGTTCAGCAACCTTTGCCACAAATAAATATTCAAAACCTCATCAATATTGCCAATGTGCCATTACAAAACAATTTAGGGAACAAATCGATCGAAATAAATAACGTCGACCTTCAGGTTTTAGAGAATGTTAATTACATTCAGGTACAAGCGGCCGCGCCACAAATTCAATCTGGTAGCGGAAACGGAAATAATGACGGAAACAGTTTTTCGTTGCACATTAATTTACCCAAAATAAATTTACCAACACTTAATATTAAGCCCATGAAATTTTCGAGTGGAGAAAATTCACATTCGTACCATAAAAAATTACACTTAAAAAATAAGTGGATAAAATTAAATCGCAAAATGAGCGGGAAATTATCGTTTGGGAGAAAATTGAGGATTAAAGTAGATAATTGTTTTAAGTGGTGAAGTTAATTTGACGATTAGTCAATTTGGCGATTTGACAATTAAAAAACTTAAAAAACAAAACCATCGACTAATTGTCAAATTACGAATTTATCTGCTGCCACAACAGATCTTTCAGTTCCACGATGCGTTTACCACTGGCGGATGAGAAAAAGATATAAGGGATCTTATTAGCGCCTTTCATTTTCTTTTTAAGATCCTTCTCAAGTTCTGATTCCAATTCATCATCAATGGTATCACATTTTGTGATCCCTAAAACGCGTTTTTTGTACAGGAGTTCAGGATTGAACTGTTCTACTTCGTTAAGAAGTACTTTGTATTCTTTATAAATATCATCGCTCTGGCAGCTTACTAAAAATAAGAGGATACTGTTTCGCTCAATGTGTTTTAAGAAACGAATACCCAAACCTTTTCCTTCATGAGCGCCTTCAATAATTCCGGGAATATCAGCCATCACAAAACTTTGATAATCGCGGTATTTTACAATTCCTAAATTTGGCACCAATGTGGTGAAAGGATAATCGGCAATTTCGGGTTTTGCAGCTGATACTACCGAAAGCAAAGTGGATTTGCCGGCATTTGGAAATCCTACCAAACCAACATCCGCTAAAACTTTTAACTCTAAAATTTTCCACTCCATTCTTCCATCCTCACCTGGTTGTGCAAAACGTGGTGTTTGTTTAGTAGCTGTTTTAAAATGCGCGTTTCCTAAACCACCTCTTCCACCGGGTACCAAAATAATTTCCTGACCGTCTTCAGTAATTTCCGCTTCAATTTTTCCGGTTTCAGCATCTTTTGCCACTGTTCCCAATGGAACTTCTAAAATTTCATCTTTGCCCTCTGCTCCACTCGAGTTCGCGCTGGAGCCGTTAATGCCTTCCTCCGCAATTACATGTTTACGGTATTTCAAGTGAATGAGTGTCCACAATTGCTTATTGCCCCGTAAGATGATATGCCCGCCGCGACCACCATTCCCTCCATCAGGACCACCCATAGCGGTAAATTTATCGCGATGAAAATGAATGGAGCCTGCTCCGCCTTTACCGCTGCGGCAACAAATTTTTACATAATCAACAAAGTTGGTGTCCACAATAGTTCGGGGTTGGGATCCCGATAGCTATCGGGACGTAGTTTGTAGTAATGGGTATTTATCTTTTTTTCTTCTTTACGGCTTTCTTTGGAGCACTTTTCTTCTTTGAAGTCTTTTTAGTCGCGGATTTTCGCGGATTAGTTTTCTTCACCGCTTTTTTCTTCGCCGTTTTCTTTACAGCTTTTTTTACAGGCTTCTTAGAAACTTTTTTGGCAGGAATTGACTTCTTAACCCCTTTTGACTTCTGACCTCTGACTTCTGAATTCTTACTGTTTGCCTTTTCCCCACTTCTAACTTCTTCTATATCCCTTCTCAGTTCGTCGGAGATCTCGGTAGCAACTTCAAAATCATTTATTGTTAGATCCAGGTGTTCAATATCATTTTCTAATTGCGTTAATTCGATTTCGGCTTCAATAAAAATTAAACGATCAACTATTTCTTTAAAAATATCATTCACGCTTCCGGTTCCTTTGATGGAATGGAATTTTGCCTGCTCCGAATAATACTGTTTTAAAGGAAGGGTTTTGTTATTATATTAGTTAATGCGGTTTCTGATAATGCTTTCGTTCTGATCATCAGCACGACCAGATGCTTTTCCTCTTTCCAATAAA
>JBGASH010000091.1:0-3948 GCA_044229775.1 Bacteroidia bacterium | reverse complement strand
TTTCCAATAAACGACGGGTCAATTCTTCATCGCCTACCTCTAATGCGATCATTGCGCTAATGGCGGTACCCTTTTTCTGAAGCAGATCATCCAAGGCTTCGGCCTGTGCTTTGGTGCGCGGAAATCCATCAAAAATAAAACCGTTGGCCGAAGGATTACTATCCACTTTTTTCTCGATCATTCCTATTACAATATCATCACTCACTAATTCGCCGCGATCCATTATGGACTTGGCCTTCAATCCCAATTCAGTTCCCTGCGAAATTTCGCTGCGAAGCAGATCGCCGGTTGACAAATGCAACAAACCGTATTTATTAATAAGGTTTTGCGACTGGGTTCCTTTTCCTGCCCCCGGAGGGCCAAATAAAACAATGTTTAACATGGCGTATTAATTTAATTAGCTAAAATATAAATATCCTTTAAATTCCTTCCTAAACCATCATAATCCAAACCATAACCTACCACAAATTCATTCGAGATATCAAAACACTTATAATCAATTTTTATTTTTTTAGTATAGGCTTCCGGTTTAAAAAGTATAGTGGCTACTTTTAATTGCTTCACTTTTTTAAGTTCAAGAGCGTCTGAAATTCTTTGAATGGTTGCACCCGAATCCACTATATCTTCTAAAACCACCACTGTGCGGTCGCTTACATTTTCATCTAACCCAATTAACTCAGTAACATTACCGGTACTGGAGGTGCCTTTATAAGAAGAAACTTTAATGAACGATACTTCCGATTTAAGATCAATTTCTTTTAGCAGATCGGCGGCAAACATAAAAGCGCCGTTAAGTACCACCAAAAAAATGGGAAAGTCGTTTTTAAGTTCGGCATTCATTTTATAAGCCATACCTTTTACCGCCTCGTCAATTTTTTGAGAAGTGATGTAGGGTTTAAATTGCTTATCTTTTAAGGTAATGCGCGACATTTTTTACGGGATAGCAAATATAGAATATTTTCGCATTAATATTGCTACTTTTGCCCAATGGCCACCATTGGTAAAGACATAGAAAAAGCGGTTAATTTGCTTAAAGCAGGCAAACCGGTCGCTATACCTACCGAAACGGTGTATGGATTAGGGGCCAACGCCTTAGATGCCATTGCGGTTGCGTGGGTTTTTGAAATAAAGAATCGACCGCATTTCGATCCCCTCATCGTTCATACCTATTCCATTGATAAGGCCATAGAGTATGTTACATCCTTTCCTGAGCCTTTAAAAAACCTTGCAAAAATTTTCTGGCCCGGACCTCTTACCTTGCTTTTACCTAAAAGAGCCGTTATTCCCGATCTTGTCACTTCCGGACTGGATCGAGTGGCTATTAGGGTACCGCAACACGTTTTAACCCGTGAATTATTAAAACAACTTGATTTTCCATTAGCCGCGCCTAGCGCTAATCCGTTTGGGTATATTAGTCCAACCACTCCTGAGCACGTTAACAAACAATTGGGTAATGAAATAGAATATATTTTAGATGGCGGACCTTGTGCTGTGGGATTAGAATCGACCATAGTTGGAATGGAAGGGGATAAAGTGTGTATTTACCGCCTGGGGGGATTAGATATTGAAAATATCATTGGGATAGTTGGCCCCGTTGAATTACGAATTGAGCACACCGATAACCCCAATAGTGCAGGACAATTAAAAAACCATTATGCCCCTAAAAAACCATTTTATATTGGGAATTTAGAGGAACTTGCTAAAAAATATTCGGATAAAAAATTAGGTGTATTAAGTTTTGGAAAACATCCTACAGTTTTAAATTCGCACATGAATATTAATCTTTCTGCCAACGAAAATTTAACCGAAGCCGCCGCTAATTTGTTCTCAGATATGAGAGCCTTAGATGACAGCGAAGCTGAGATCATTATTTGTGATCTGGTTCCACCAAAAGGTTTAGGTCTTGCAATTAATGATCGATTAAAGAGAGCTTCTTCATAAAAAAAGCCACTCTTTTGAGTGGCTTAGTTTAAAATTCATCCTCGTTAAAAAAGAAATCATCCTTGGTTGGATAATCGGGCCATATCTCCTCGATGGTTTCGTAGGCTTCACCTTCGTCTTCCATCTCCTGAAGGTTTTCAATAACTTCCATTGGAGCTCCAGAACGCATAGCAAAATCTATTAATTCATCTTTTGTTGCCGGCCAGGGCGCATCTTCTAACCATGATGCCAATTCTAAGGTCCAATACATATTAATGTTTACTTAACGTTAAAAGCTCAACTAATTTTCTGCAAAAGAAAAAAAAATTCTTTGATTTTCAACTATAAAAACAACTAAAAGTTAAAACACTTTTAAAAAGCATGTATAAACCTGACTACCAGTGCCTTAATTTACAACTAAATTTCAAATTCTTTCGAGATAAATTCCTTTTCCTTACTCGCAAGTACGATCTTGTATTTTCCTTTCTTAAAATCTTTCATATTCACATTAACGGCATACTCATTGTTTCCTGGCTTTAGCCATTGGCCCACAATAATGCCCTGTTTTTTTCCTAGTGAATCGAGTACATAAAAATAGGCGTAGCATTCTTTGTCGACACTATAATTCACTTTTGCTTTGAGTTCGATCGGGTACTCGTTAATATCGCCATAGGTGTTAATTCTAACGAGTTTCCTGAGTGTATACCAAGGAATAGGTTCTCCTTTAATACCCGCCACAAAATTGCGCAACAGCGATGCCAACGAATCGTTCTTACAGGTAATATGCGAAGTTGGTTTGTTATTGCTTACCGACCACACCGCATATTGTTGCGCGTTCTCCTCAATTTTATTGGCGTCGAGATACCGTGCTAAAAGCATTAAACCAACATCGGCCATTTTACCGTATTCGTATTTCGCGCCTTTAACGGGACCAGAGTGATCGGCCTCGCAACAATACCCTTTTATAACAAATACCTTTTGCTCGTTTTGTCGCATGGCTAATACCTCTTCATGCGTTACCAGTATATCCTGATATTCTTCTTTTTCGGAATTCATGCGCCATCCGGCAGGAATTATTACCATCAAAGAATCTTTTGTTTGATTCTTTATTTTATAATCAACACTTAAACCGCCTCTGCAAATAACATCAGCTTTGATCAGTTTCTTTTCAAGCGCCTTTTCAATACTTACGATGGTTTTGGCGGCCATGCTGCTTACAGTTATCATAAACACTGCAGTAATTTTGGTGATCGGGGTAATCATTTTTCCTCCTTGTTTAGATTGTATAATAAATGAGTACCGCTTTGGTTACAGATTTATGATTTTTTATAGGCTGTCGTAGGCATTATTCCCTTCAAAATCCCAATAATTTTGTACCTTTGCAGCGCGAAATTTGTAAATATTAATTCGTAATAAAATGATCTCAGTTAATTCGGCAACGGTATCTTTTGGAGGTTTTACACTGTTTGACAATATTTCCTTTTTGATCAATCCTAAAGACAGGATAGGTTTAGCAGGACGTAACGGCACGGGTAAAAGTACCATGCTTAAATTGCTGGCCGGTGAACAAAATCCTACCAAAGGCGAAATTGCTATTCCGCGCGAATGCAAGATCGGCTACCTGCCGCAGGACATGATCCATCAACACGGCCGTACCGTTTTTGCTGAAACCGAAAACGCTTTTGAAGAAATTAAGTTATTACAAAAAAAACTAGACGGAATTAATCATCAGCTTGAAACGCGCACCGATTACGAAAGTGCCGAGTACATGCAATTGATAGAAGACCTTACCGATATTAATCACCGTTTGGATATTGTTGGCGCCGGTAACAAAGAAGAAGAAATTGAAAAGATTTTAAAGGGTCTCGGTTTTGAAGCCAAAGATTTTAACCGTCAAACTTCCGAATTAAGCGGGGGCTGGCGTATGCGAATTGAGTTAGCAAAACTCTTATTACAAAAACCGGATGTTTTATTATTGGATGAGCCCACCAATCACTTAGATATTGAAGCGATCCAGTGGCTGGAGGT
>JBGASH010000090.1:0-11802 GCA_044229775.1 Bacteroidia bacterium | reverse complement strand
ATGGGCGATGCCGGCCGTGTGAAACATCATATTAAAAACAGCATCACCGAAAAAAGAAATACCATTCTCATTACCGGTTATTGTTCGCCTCACACACTGGGCGGACATCTCATGGCCGGCGATAAACAAGTTCATATTTTTGGTGATTATTTTGATGTGAATGCCGATGTGGAATCCATCCTTTCTTATAGCGCTCATGGTGATTATCCCGAACTGATCCGGTTCTTATCGTGTCAGGATAAAACAAAAGTAAAAAAAGTATTTTTGGTACACGGCGACCCACACGCCAAAATAGTCTTTCAAGAAAAATTATTGGCCGAAGGTTATAAGGACGTAGTTATTCCCGCCAAGGGAGAAACATTTTCTTTGTAAACTCCTATTATATTATTCCTAAAAATTAATTCCCAGTTCAATGCCGAATTTAGGCGCAATACCGGTATATCCTACTTCAAAAAAATCGGTGTAACGGTTCAATCCCGATACATCAGAATACTTCATGCCACCACCGGCAAAAAAGTTGGCGCAAAAGCGGTTCTCCAAGGCTGTTAACCGAAATCCAAAACCCAACCCTGCAAAACCGGAGTTAACAATAGTGTGTGTGTATTCGTCTCCGTTAATATCTGAGCCGGTTACATCGGTTATGTCTTCATAACGGTATTGAAAGAATGGCGCAAAGTAGGCAAAGGTGCTGTACTTTTTAACCAATCCGCTAATAGTTTCTTTATTGTAATGCAAATTGATGCGGTATTGAAATTCACCATTACCACCCATGCGGTTAAAATAATTATCGCGTTTAGATAATTTAAAGCCGCCCAGGAAAACAATAGAATTATGGTTTTTTAATTTGCGTTCGTATCCCAGTTCAACGGTATTGAATACGAGATCAACCGGACCTATATAAAAATAATTATTCTTTCTTAAACCGGGTAGTTCTTCCTGTGAGAATGTTGGCAGGAATAAAATGAGATTTAAACAGATGACGATCGCTTTTTTCATGTGTTAGGCCTTAAATTGATAACACAAGATTACGGTAAGATCTCTTTTTTAATTATGAGGGATTTCAGTGGAGCAATTGACCTTTATCATGCTTCAGTGGTGCAGGACCTACTTGGTCTTTTTCTTAGCCTGTTTTCTGAAATATTTTTTGAAAGGCCAGGTATGCTTAAGGGCTTCCATGTTATCGTCAAAGCCTTTTGTACCGCTTTTAGCGTTTTCGACGCTTAAATTCAAATTGTGTACCAACATCGTGTCATTCAATAAAACTCCAACGGTACCTTTACCTTTTTGCATTTGCCGAACGATCTGAGAAATATTTCCGGTAACAACAGCTGTTGAATCGCTGAATTTATCCAACTTTAATACAATTTGATTTATTTTTCCCGATATGGCGGTATCGGTTATTAACGCCCCCAAACTGCCATTCCCATTCTTAATACCATCAATAACACTTTTTATATTACCGGTAATTAAAAGTCCTTGATTACTCATTAATTTAACATTTACAATAGCGGATTTTACGTTTTCAGACAAAACCGTATCCATTAAAAGACTCCATAAACTGTTTTTACTGTTGATCTTTTCGGTAATGTGACGCAAGTTGGTGGTAATGTCCTTCACATTATTGTTTGTAACATTTAAAGTGCGGATCATCTCATCCATTTCAATAGGCCTAACGGTTACGAGCACATCCCCCTCTTCAACACTGGCAGCTTCTTCTTTTACCGAATTAATATTAACCAATTTGTTTCCCATTAAACCATCGGTCCCAACACTGGCAACGGCATTCTTTTTAATAAATTTACTGGGCTCCTGTTCTATTACCATTACCACATTTACAGCGGTATCGTTAACGATCTTTACCGATTCAACCGTTCCCACATCAATACCTGCAAAACGCACATTATTTCCTTTCATTAATCCGTTAACGTTATAAAATTCGGCGCTGATGCGAAGGGTTGAACCAAAAAGGTTTTGTTTATTGCCAATAAAGTACAAAGCGGTAATGATAAATACGGTACCTGCCAATACAAATATGCCTAATCTTACGTTTCTGGATGTTTCGTTGCTCATATTATTCAAAAAACTGTTTTACTTTTTTGTCATTCGATCGTTTAAGTTCGTCGTAGGTTCCGGTGGCATAACACATGCCATCAATTAGCATTACAATACGCGAAGCTACAATTTTTACACAATTCAGATCGTGCGAAATGATAATGGAAGAGGTTTTATATTTTTTTGCCAGATCATTCATTAAGGTACTTATTTCTTTTCCCGTTATCGGATCGAGCCCTGTGGTAGGCTCATCGTATAAAATAATGTCAGGTTTTAAGATTAGTGTTCGTGCCAACGCGATACGTTTTCTCATACCACCCGATAATTCGGAAGGCATTTTATCAACCGTATCGGCCAATCCTACATTGGTGAGCGCTTCCATTACCAGATCGTTCACCTCTACTTTTGATGTTTCTATCCAGTGTCTGCGTAAAGGAAATTCCAGGTTTTCGCGAACGGTCATCGAATCGTATAACGCATTGCTCTGAAAAAGAAATCCCACTTTCACCCTGATACGGTCCAATTCGTTATGGTCAAGATCAGGAATACTTTGTCCCAATACATTTATCACTCCCGAATCGGGTTTAATAAGGCCTATGATACATTTAATTAACACCGATTTGCCCGAGCCCGATTTGCCTAACACCACCACATTTTCTTCCTTTTTAATATCGAGATCAAAATTGCGCAATACATGATTATTACCAAATGATTTATTTAGTCCCTTGATATGAATAACAGCTTCATCATTGCCGCCAGTAATATTTTTCTTTATTTCTTCTTCCAGCAGCATTTTAAGTAAGATTCATCAGGTCGGTTAATTGTACAACCAAAAGATCGAGAACAAAAACCAAAAGTGAAGAAATAACAACGGCCGAGTTTGCCGATTGACCAACGCCCTCTGTACCTTTGCTCGAATTATAACCTTTATAACATCCCACAATACCTATAGCGAAACCAAATAAAAAAGTTTTAGCGATGGACGGTACCACATCGCCAAAAGTCAAGGTATCAAAAACCTGGTTCCAAAAAAGATCCCAGCTTACAACGCCTTTAATGTTGCATCCCAAATAGCCACCATAAAGCGAAACCGTATCGGCCAAAACCGCCAGTATGGGGATCATTAAAGTAGTGGCTAGTACTCTTGTTGACACTAAAAATTTATAGGGGTTTGTGCCCGAAACTTCCATGGCATCTATTTGTTCTGTTACTTTCATTGATCCCAACTCAGCACCAATACCCGATCCAATTTTTCCGGCGCAAATAAGTGCGGTAATAACCGGTGCAATTTCACGAACCAGCGATACCGAAACCATTTTAGGGAGCCAGGCTTCGGCGCCAAACTCCACTAAAGTAGGGCGCGACTGAATAGTGATCACTAAACCCATAATAAAAGCGGTGATGGCTACTAAGGGTAACGACTTGTATCCAATAAAAAAACACTGACGCATCAGTTCTGCAAATTCGAACCTCGGTCGAAAAGCCTCTGTAAAAAAACGTCCCGCAAAACGGGAGATCTCTCCAACTTCATTTAAAACCTTCTTAAGGGTAGTGTCTTTCATTTAATTCACTAAAAGTACATTTTTTTACGTTTGGGCACAAAAAAGCCCAATCCTGGAAGAGTGATTGGGCTAGAATGGAAACCTGCCTTAGTCAACCTTTACTTCCTTTTTAGGAAGAGCTTTAACTTCTTCTTTTTTAGGAATGTTTAGTTTCAGGATCCCATCATTATATTTCGCGTCAATTTTATCGGCATTTACCGTTTGTGGTAATGTGAATGAACGCGAGAATGAATTATAAGAGAATTCTCTGCGTGTGAATTTTTCGTTCTCATTCTTCTTTTCCTCTTTCTTTTCGGCACTAATGGTGAGTACATTTGATTCAACGTTTATTTTGAAATCGCTTTTATTAAAGCCGGGAGCCGCGAATTCAATATTAAACTCGGTGTTGCTTTCTTTTACATTTACCGCCGGAATGTTTTGCTCAAATTCTTTCTCCAACCATCGTGGCGCAAAAAAACGGTCGGCATCAAAAAAATCTGACATTAACGAAGGAAATAAATTTCCGTTTTTCTTTACTAAAGTCATTTTTCTTTTTTTTATGGGTTATACATTTTTTTAACTTGCAATATTACTTAAAGACTCTCCCTGATTATTTTGTTCCTCAAGGGTCCATTTATCTGTTACCGTAGTTTCTAACCACGCTTTTCCAGATTTGCGAAATACCTGAACCGACAAACCGTACACATCATTGAAGCGTTGTTCCAGATCGGCAACTGTCATGTTGGGGGTAATAGTGATCTTTCCTGTGTTGTGGATAGTACGGCACTCCCCAAGTGTTTTGCTTACCGATTTCATTTGCTTTTTGGAAGAAGATCCACCTAATTTATGGGGCTTCGAAAAAAACTCGATCTTCAAATAGGGGAACATCGCGTTAAATTCTTCCTGAATGGCAAAGATCTTTCTTTTATCATTGATAGTAACTTTCATTGGCAGATGGTTATCTCGCGAATTATTTAGAACATTAAGATACATAAGTCAACTATTAAGGCGAATGCGGCCGAGTAAATAATAAGTTTCATTGGACTTACCGATAGAATAAAAGCCAAACAAAAAATTGTTGGAAACACTATTGCTCCAAGTTTTAGAACATCAAGCTGAGCCCCAAAACTTGCTGCCAAACCACCAACGATACCAATGATCAATAATACCATTGAAATGATCCCGAAACGGTTGAACTCTGCCATTTCCCAAAATTTTGATTGTGTTTTTGTTTTTGATGCTGTACCTACTTTACTTCCTGTAAGATTTACGGTACCTTGATTCATTGTTGTTTCCATGTGGTTGTTTTTTATAGGTTATTTTTTTGGTTTATTTATTTTCTAAAAAGTATATAATCTAATGAGATCAGGTCCCATGCTATTGGAACAAAAAGCAGGAAAAGGATCAAGAGCATTCTTGGAAAAACGTGGCGCATATCCCACATGGGGGTAGTGGCGCATATCCCACATGGGGGTAGTTATTCCGAAAGCGATAGACGCCAAGATCACATCCATTCCCAAAAAATACAGGGCGTAATACTTGAATAATCCAATGATCAAAAGGAAACCACAAATAAGTTCGCTGTAGCTGGTAAACCATGAGCCTAAAACGGTAACGAATTTTGGAATACCTTTTGATGCAAACGTGTTTTGGTAAGTATAGATCACGTTTCTGATCTTAATGTTGAATACCGCGTCGTATCCCTGAAAAAAGAACAAACATCCTAAAAACACCCTTGCAATTAGAACGGCGACGATTTCGTGATGTTGGATAAGCGTTGGCATGGTCTTTTATTTCAAATAATAATCTGAAACAAAATTACACCACCTTTAAAGATTACTTAATGACGGGGGTTAGAAACGCTACTGATAGATATCAGTTTTACCCTAATTCTTCATGGAAGCGAGCTTATTATAGTCAATCACTGTAATAGCGCTGCCTTTAATATCCACCAGACTTTCGTCTTTGAAGTCGCTAAGGGTTCTGATAGTGGTTTCGGTGGCGGTACCGGCCAGATTGGCCAGATCTTCGCGCGAAATATTCATACTGAATTTGGATTCGCCTTCCTTTTTATAACGGTTAGATAAGGTTATAAGGGCTTCGGCTACGCGTTTGCGTACCGAATTATATGCTAATTTAACCAATTGTTCCTCTTTTTCGGCCAGGTTATCGGAGATCATCTTTATGAATTTCTTCGAAACCTCAGCATTCTTATAGATCAGCGAATAAAAGTCGTCTTTAGGGATCATACATACTTCGGCGTCTTCCAAAGCGGTGGCCGTATCCATGTATTTTCCATCTTCCAAAAGTGCCAGATAGCCAAAAAAATCACCTTCTTTATAAAGGCCGGTAATGAACTCCTTACCCTGCTCGTTGGTACGGAACGTTTTTACTTTTCCTTTATTTACGAAGAAGATACCTTTAGGATAAGTGCCTTCCGTATAGATATCGTTCTTTTTCTTGAGTATTCTTATCTCATTTTTTTCGGAAAGTCTTTTAAGATCTTCAAATCCTCGTGCCGAATTAAGAAAATCGTTTAACCCGGTAAGATTCTTGGAATATTCCTTCTTAACGCTTTCCGATTTTTTTAAACGACTTTCAATAGCGTTCAATAACTCAATATCGTCAAAGGGTTTGGTCAAATAATCATCGGCCCCCATGTCCATCCCTTTACGCAACTCGCTTCTTTCGGCTTTTGCGGTAAGGTAAATGAAGGGAATACCGCTTGTTTCCTGATTTTTGGCCAGCAAATGCAGCACACCATAACCATCCAGCACAGGCATCATAATGTCGCAAATAATAAGATCGGGTTTTTCTTTTTGCGCTGCTTCAACGCCCTCTTTACCGTTTTTAGCGGTAAATACCTTGTAATTTGCTAATTCAAGAATTTCGGCGGTGTTTTCGCGCATATCCTTATTATCTTCGATCAAAAGAATTTTTTTCATGGTATAATTTTCTAATTGTTTATGACTAAGGTAAAGGTTGTTCCTTTATTTTCAATGCTCTCAAAGTCTATAGAGCCATTCATGAGTTCGGCGTATTTTGCTACTATATTCAATCCCAAGCCGGTTCCCTGAATATGCGTTACGTTATTACCTCTAAAAAAACGCTCAAATAAATGTTTCTGGTCTTCTTTCGGGATACCAACGCCACTGTCCTTTACACTTATCTTAACCTTGGCCTCCGAAACCTCTACGTTGAGCTCAATGGGTTTTCCTTCGGGTGAAAATTTAATGGCATTTGAAATAAGGTTAAAGAGGATGTGTTTTAGTAATTTCTGATCAATATAAGTGGTAGTACCCCCTCCATATTTTTGGGTTAATTGCTGCCCCTCTTTCAATAGCGGACTCATTTCGCTTATGATCCCTTTTACGAAAGCTTGAATGTCTGTTTTCTCGGGTTTATTTTCAATTTTACCCTCCTCGAGTTTACTTACCGATAAGAAATCATTTAATATATCGGTTAAATTATCGATAGACGTTTTTATTTTATTAACATGTTTGTCCTGCTTGGTTTTATCGTTTTGCTCTCCGTATTTCGTAACCAGCGAAAGCGACGATTTGATGGTAGCAAGAGGCGTTCTGAATTCGTGCGAGGCCATTGATACAAAGCGCGATTTTAATTCGCTTAGTTCCTTTTCCTTTTCAAGAGCGGTATTTAATTCGGTCTTTGTTTTTTCGAGTTCGTCAATGGCTTCTTCCAAAATTAATGTCCGGTTCTTAACCTGTTTTTCCAATTCAACTGAATAATTTTTCAGTTTATCCTCGGCTTGTCGGCGAATAGTAATATCAACAACAAAAGCAATAACAAATTTTCCTTCGGGCGTGCTGTACGGACTCAAGCTTATTTCTACCGGTATTTCGGTTCCGTCTTTTCTTAAGCCGAAAAGTTCCATACCCACCCCCATTGATCGTGGATGTGGATTAGTGTTATAATTGGAATGATGTTTTTTATGGGTTTCGGCAAAGCGGCTCGGGATGAGCGCGTTAAAATTCTTTGAAATAAGTTCGCCGTTTTTGTACCCGAATAGTTTTTCGGCGCTTGGATTTATCCGCACGATCTCGCCCTTTTCGTTTACCACCATAATACCTTCTGTGGCGTACAAAAACAGGGCTTCTATCCCTTCTTTACTGTCCATTTTATTCTCAAAAAATATACTCATGCTAATTTACAAATTAATCCGAAAACGAAGATAATCAGGCGTTTCAGCGATCAACATGACCAAAGTCATATAGCAAACTGAGTAAACTCAGCTATAATAAACGTTGTAGAATGCCAATAAATATTAGAATTTAGACCTTAAACGGGCCTTGGCTTTTTTGGATTTCAGAACATAACCGCAGGTCAATTGAAACGACATATACGCGTCTTTTTGATGCGGATTGCCTCTTTGCGCGCTTTCGCCATAAGCGTCGGGAGAAGTAGCGCCCGGTATCAACCCCTTACTTGGGTCAGCCATTTGCGCCGATTGTGGACCATAAGCTGCGGTAAGTGCGGCAGGATCGTAATATTTTGTGCTTACATCATCAATATAATCGGTAAAAGTTTTTCTGAAATTAATTTCGGCGCCCAACACAATCCCCGGAGTAATATAAATGTGATAAACCACTCCTATTGGAATACATAAACCTACCCGTTTATATTGTTTAGGTCCACCAGGTAATCCTTGCCCTTCGGTATGAAGTTTGAGAAGCTTAACATATTTTCCGGTAGTTTGATCTTTTCCTTTAGGGTTGTAATAAAACACCCCAATTCCTAAATAACCACCCAGATCCCACGAACTGTTTTTAATCCGTCGACTTAAATTTTTCTTAACCCCATAACGGTGACCGGTTTTACTATTCACCCAAACTGCCTGGGCTTTGGTGGATAATTCGAAAATGTTGGATTTAAAATTAAGGTTGCGGTTAAACCGAACAGGTTCACCTGTTAATGCATCATTTCCTCTTACAATTAAATAATCGAAACTAGAAACCCATGTAAACCATCTTTGCACTTTATACTTAAACCCGGCTGTTATAGCTGAACGCGTTAATGATGTTTCAAGATCAACAGGACTATAATGTGTTCCTATAGCGTTACGGCCACCTAACTCACCTAAGAAATTGGAAACACCAATACCACCATACACTTCCATTCGGAGTTTTTTCCACTCGTTTGGCTTGGTGAAATCCTGAGCTTGCGAAAACAAAAAAGTCGCAAAAAATATAATTGTTAAGTACCTTTTAATCATTTAAATGCGGTAGCAAATTTAGTAAAAATACCTATAAGAAAAAAGCTTAATAATTAACACAAAACTGTTTTAAACTTACCATACCTCGGCGCGTTTTTCGGGTGCGGTGTACATTTTATCACCTTCTTTAACCCCAAATGCTTCGTAAAACTCCTTTAAATTTGTTAAAGGCGCAAAGCCTCTGAATTCGCCTGGAGCGTGAGGGTTAGTAGAAATGAGCTGCTTCATGAATTCGGGTCTGCTTAACGATTTCCAACCCTGAGCCCATGCAATAAAAAAGCGTTGTTCGCCTGTAAAACCCGACATCACCGGGGATTTTTTTCCGTTGAGGGATTTTTTATAAGCGTAATAAGCCATAGTTAATCCCCCAAGATCAGCAATATTTTCGCCTTGCGTTAACGTGCCGTTAACATGTAAAGTATCGATAGCAATATACTTGTTGAACTGATTGATAACCACCTGAGTTCTTTCAAGGAAATTTTTAAAATCCTGCTCACTCCACCACATTTTTAAATTACCATCAGCATCAAATTGTGAGCCCTGATCGTCAAAACCGTGGGTTAATTCGTGACCAATAATAGAACCCATTACACCATAATTAAACGCGTCATCGGCGGTATAATCAAAGAATGGCACCTGCATAATGCCGGCCGGAAAAACAATTTCGTTTATGGTAGGGTTATAATAAGCGTTTACTGTTGGAGGGGTCATTTGCCACTCCGTTTTATCAACGGGTTTGTTAAGTTTTGCCAGTCCGCGCTTGTATTCATATTCGGATGCTCTTAATGTGTTTTGCCAATAGCTATCGCGCTTTATGGCGAGTGTACTGTAATCTTTCCAATTATCGGGGTAACCGAATTTTTTAATGAGTTTATCTAATTTAAGGTTGGCTTGTTTTTTTGTGTCCTCACCCATCCAGGTGCGGGTAGCAATTCTTTCGCGGTAAGAAGCAATTAAATTTTCAACCATGTTCTTTACCTTGTCTTTTGCTTCCTTATTAAAGTATTTTTCCACGTAGGCTTTACCCAAAATTTCTCCAATAAACGCATTGATGTTGTTTTGAGAACGTTTCCATCGTGGTTTCATTTGCGTTGCACCATTGAGTGTCTTGCCAAAAAAGTTAAACATTTCCTTTTCGAATCCCGGGGTTAAAAATGGACCGGCACGCTGCGCCAGCTTTAATTTAAAGTACATTTTCCAATCATCTACCGAGGTGTTTTTAAAAATAGTGTTCAGCTCCGAATAAAATAAAGGTTGTGCCACAATTAGGCTGTCGGGCATTTTTAACCCTTGTGTAGAAAAGAACAGATCCCAATTGATGGCCGGCGTTAATTCTTTAAGTTGTTTACCCGAATACACGTTGTACAATTTTTTTACGTCTCGCTGCTCCTGCGAATTCATGGATTTTAGCGCTAATTGTTTCTCGATCTCAAACACTTTTTTCGCATACGTCTCGGCCGATTCGGGATAAAAATTAAGCAGCACGAACATATTCTTCAAATGCGTTAAATAAGCTCCTCTTACGGATTCAAACTGAGGAAGGTAGTAGTAATCCCGGTCGGGCATACCAAAACCGGTTTGAGCAATATAAACACGATTCTTATTACTGTTCTTCATGTCAATGTCTACGTCGGCAGTCATAAACCCTACTATGCCCCATTTTTTAAAGGAGGCGCAAAGTTTGATCACATCATCGGTTGTTTTCACCGCGTCAATTTGGGCCAGTTGGGGTTTAATAGGATTGATCCCGTCTTTCTCGGTTTTAACCGAATCCATGGCGCATAAATAAAAGTCGCGGAGTTTTTGCGCATTTGACCCAGGGGCCGCTTTCGAATCTTTAGAAGCAATATCTAAAATATTCCGAATGTTCATGAGGTTGCGATCATTGATTTCCTGAAAGCTTCCGTAAAACGATTCGCTGGCCGGAATTTTTTGTGTTTTTAGCCATTTACCATTGGCGTAATTATAGAAATCGTTCCTCGGACTATAAGAAGAATCGATATAAGCTAATTGAATGCCGATAGTTTGCGATAACAAAACCGGAGCAATAAGAATAGAAGATAAAAAAAAGAAGAGCTGTTTCATTGTTATTTTTACTAAGGATTAATAATTACCAGATAAATTGAATTTTTTGGATGATATCGGGATGTAAACTTTTTGCAACAGGACAAGTATGCGCGGCGTGCTCGTACATCTTTTTTTCTTTTTCACTAAAGTTCTTTTGGGGCATGGTAATGGTTACATGTATTTCTCCAATACGTCTTGGATCGGCATACATTACCTTCGTCACTTCTGCTGTGGCGCCATCGGTTTTAGTAACACCTTCCTTTAAAGAAACAATTCCCATTACAGAGATCATACAACATGCCAGCGAGGTAGCAGTTAGATCGGTTGGCGAAAAAGCCTGTCCTTTTCCATGATTATCGGTTGGTGCGTCGGTTAGTATAACCGTACCACTTTGTAAATGAGTGGCCTCTGTTCTAAGCTCCCCCGGGTATTTAACACTGCTGGTTGCCATTTGGATTGTTTTATGCAAAAATAGGATTAAAGGCATTAAAACCATAACTTTGTTATAATGATTTTGAGGGTTTTTATACCGTTATTTTTCCTGTCACTTTCCAGTCTTTTTGGCCAAAGTACTACACAGGCTTTAGAGGCCGGACAGGATGTTAACGTTTTATACCGTAATGAAGCTACTTATAAACTTTTTGCGCATAGCCGGGGTATTGGTTTAGGATATAGAAGAGGAAAACATGTTACCGGAAAATCAAAATCGCTCTTAGAATTTGAAGGTTTAAGTTTAAAACATCCTAAAGAAATAAAAGTTACCGGTACAACCGAGCAAGGTAAACGCTTTATTTATGGAAAAATAAATAGCGTTGGTCTTCTTCGTGCGAGCGCTGGTATGCAACATACGCTTTACAGTAGAGCCGATAAAAAATCCATTGAAATACGTTGTTCTTATTTAGCCGGACT
>JBGASH010000089.1:0-12085 GCA_044229775.1 Bacteroidia bacterium | reverse complement strand
CTTTAAAAAAAGAAGGTAATTGTTTTTCTTTAATCGCGTAATAAAAATACGTAACGATAATAGTTCCCACAATCATAAAACCATAATAGGTTATTTGAACGTGGTTGGCATTAAGTTCTAAAGCCATGAACAAAAGCGTTACCGCCGAACCCAACCAGTAACGTCCTTTAAAAATTAAAATAATTCCACCTATCATGGCAGGCAAATAACCCAAAGCATTGATCTTCGAATTATGTCCTGCTTCTAACGCGATCAAAAAATAGGAAGACAATCCATAACCAATACTCCCTACTAATGCCAGCCAGGGATCTATTTCCAAACAAAGCAATAAAATAAAAAACCCAAGGAAGCATAGAAAAATAAAACCAGCGGGATGCGGTACAAGGATCTTAATTCCCTGATCGATCTTACTTAACCAATTACCCGGATAAATTACCGAGATCTGATAGGCAGGCATACCACCAAACATGGAGTTGGTCCAAAGGGCTTCGGCTTTTTCTTTATTCCTAAAATCAACTACTTCTTTTGCCATATCTCGCGCGCGAGAGATATCACCCTGACTTAATACTTTACCGCTCATTAAGGGCTTAAAATACACCAACGTTAAAACAACGAATACGGCCACTGCCGCCAAATGAGGGAGATACTTTTTAAAAGAAAATTTCATGCGTAAATTTTAGTATGACAAATATAAAAAATTAATCCCGCCAAGTAGCGGGATTATTAACGTGTTATTAAGAGTTTTATTAGGTTTATTTTTTAAATCCAAATACCTTTTTCAAAATATCAGATACCCTGGCGAGAGGATCTTTTCGGATCTTAGCTTCTTCGTCGGCCACTAAGACAAATAACCCATTAGCGCCCTTTTTGGTAACATAATCATCCAAATTTGGATTCTGTTTTTTTACACCCGGTATCTTATTATAGGTTGTAACCAATGGATTCCAATAGCTGGTAACCTTTACTTTATTGATGGCATCTTTTACCACCGGCAAAAATTTATCGTAAAGCGGACTATAAGTGTTTTTACGAAGATAATTCGTTGCGGCCGTATCACTACTGCCATTTAATATCGCAAATCCATCGCTGATGCTCATGTTTTTTATGGCATCAATAAAGATCGGAGCGGCGTTCTTGGCTGCTTCCTCTGCTGCACGGTTCAAACTCGTCTCAAATTCGGTGATCTTTTTTTGATAGCCTAACTTGATCAGTTTTTCTTTCATGTCCTTTGCTTCTTCTGGCCATGGAATAAATAAACGCGGGTTTTTATAATAACCATCGGCTTTACTTGCCAATGAAGTGGCGCTGTTAGTCCCTACAGTTAGGGCTTCACGCAAACCCTGAATAACTTCATCGTTGGTAAGCGATGGCGCGGTAGCCGTTGGTGTACCAACTACTTTTTTTTCGGCCCGGGCAAGCTTGGCCTTTGCAGAATCTTCCTTTGCTTTAAGTTTTTCCTTTAAGGTTTGTGCCTGAAGGTTCGCGCTAAGAATAAATATTGAAATTAATAAGATAAGGTTTTTCATAGTTTAAATTTTACTTATACATTTACAAATATAATACCATTATTTACATGCGGGCCGAAATTTTAACCATAGGGGATGAAATATTAATAGGACAGATCACCAACACCAATTCGGTTTGGATTGCCCAACAGCTCAATCTAATTGGAATACAAGTGGTGCACATGGCCAGTGTAAGCGACAACGAATCAGCCATTAACAAAGCGCTTAACGATGCTTTTTTAACGCTCGCCGATATTGTTATTATTACCCGGAGGATTGGGCCCCACAAAAGACGATATCACCAAAAAAGTATTTGCCAATTTTTTTAACACTATTTTGCAAATTGACGAACGGGTTTTAGAAACAGTAAAAGGATTTTTTGAAAAGCGCGGTCGCCAGATAAACGATATCAACCGCAAACAGGCCGAAGTCCCAAAAGGTTGTTTTGTTATCCAAAATAAAAACGGTACAGCACCGGGTATGTGGATGAAAAAAAACAAAACAGTATTTGTTTCGCTTCCGGGAGTGCCTTATGAGATGAAGGCCATGATGCTCGAAGTGGTTTTACCAAAATTGCAAGCCGAAAACAAACTGAGTACGATCTATCACAAAACCATTTTAACCCAGGGTATTGGAGAAAGCGCTCTCGCAGAGATCATAGAAAAATGGGAAGATGGTCTGGCTGCGGATAACATTAAACTGGCTTATTTACCGCAGCCGGGCATAGTACGTCTTCGTTTATCAACCAGCGGCGATAGTATTACTGATCTAAAAAAAGTGGTAAGTGAAAAAATAAACGAATTACAATTACTTATTCCGAAATTCATTTACGGCTATGAAGAATACGGCGAAGAACCCCCTACCCTTCAAAAAATAGTAAGTGAATTGTTGCGCGAAAAACGTAAAACTATTTCTTTGGCCGAGAGTTGTACAGGAGGATTTATTACTTCGCTTTTTACCGCTATAGCCGGCAGTTCCGATATTTTTATGGGCGCTGTTGTACCTTATCATAACCACATAAAGCACCAATTACTGGAAGTTGACAACGATATATTCGAAAAATTTGGCGCCGTAAGTAAAGAATGTGTGACACAAATGGCGGAGCACGCGCGCAAAAAATTTAAATCCGATTACGCCATCGCTACTTCCGGAATTGCAGGTCCTGCCGGCGGAACTCCCGAAAAACCGGTTGGTACCGTTTGGATAGCGGTTGCAAACGAAGAAAAAACCATAGCGCTTAAATTCATTTTTGGCGATGACAGAGGACGAAATATTCAAATGACCGCTAACGCCGCCCTCAATATGCTGCGAAAGATAATTTTGAAGGAAGAAAATGTGGGGGATCTGGTAATATAAGTTTCTTGTTACTGGTTTAAGGTTTCTGGTTGTACCATTTCATAATAAAAAATTTGCTTTTCAATTATTAGGTTTCAAAAGAACTTTAAAAACCTCAAACAAGAAACATGTAACCAGAAACTATTTCCTACACAAATAGATCATCTCCCCTGCAGGTAAGCGGTAACGATCTACCAACTCCGGACTCAATGTATTCACAAAATCATCAACCGTCACCTTAAATCCTGCCGCTGCTAATTTATCCTTGTAATCTAACCCAAATAAACGCACATGGTCTTTTTGCCAAAAATGCTTTTCACGCTCCGCTTCACTGGTAATGGTTTTATCTTCGTAGGTCTTTTCACGCGACGTATCCAATGGCACCTGAAAAATGCCCCAACCGCCGGGTTTGGTAATGCGAAATAATTCGCGCATACACTGATCGGCATCTTCCACATGCTCTAACACGTGATTACAAAAAATAACATCAAAGGTATTGTTCTCAAACGGAGCCTTATGCAGATCAAAATGGATATCGGCAATTGGACTGTTATAATCGCCCGTGGTATAATCCAAATTTTTCATGGCCTTGAACCGTTTATAAAAACATTGTTCGGGAGCAATATGAAGCATTTTATGGTTTTTAGTAAAAAAATCGGTCTTTTGTTTGAGATATAACCACAATAACCGGTGACGTTCCAATGATAAACTACCCGGACAAAGCACGTTTTTACGTTTGGCGCGGCCGCTGTATCCGTAAGGCAAAAATTTACGATATGTTTTACCGCTTATTGGGTCTTCGTAACGCGTTCCATAATATACAAGAGGGGCAATTTTACTGAATAAAAGGCTCAATTGAATAAGAATAGGGCGTGGAATTGTACGTAAAAGGAAGTGAAACATGTTTTTGACTTAACCAGCCGCTAAGGTACCAAAAAATCATTGGTGTTTTTAAAATAAATTCCTCAAATTAATTGTTATTTTTGTGTCTCTTAAAACCTATGGCCAAAACAGCTGCAGTTAAAAAAACCGTTACCAGAACCCAAAGCAAAACGCTTTTTGATAAACTAGAGGCCTGGGGCGAAAAAAACAACACCAAACTGTTCTATGCTTTCCTGATCACTTCACTTTTTTTATCGCTTTTATTGTTCAATGCCCGCATTAGCGAAGCTCATGATGATGCCCTGTATTTAGAAGGAGGCTGGCGCTATGTACACGAGTTCCCAAAATACTTTTACACCCAAAACGCGCCGTTATATGTTTTGTTTTTAGGATTAATGACAAAATTATTTGGTTTTAAACTATTATTGTTTAAAATGGCCAATATTGTTTTCAACTTCTTTTCGGTTTTCTTTTTCTTTAAAGCTTTCAATAAGCGTATCCCATACGTGATATTTATTCCGGTAATGGTATTTGTGAGTTGTAATCACCTTATACTCTATTTCGCTAGTATGACCTTTACCGAAGCATTTTATCTTTTTTTGCAATCGCTTTTCTTTTATTTCTTCTTCAAATTGTATGATGCTTTACAAACTAACCCAAATCCAAATAAGCATTTAAAATTATGGATCTTACTGGGCCTTTTTACTTTTTTAATAAGTACCTGCAAAAGCGTGGCCATTGTAGCGGTACCGTCTTTGGTTTTATTTTTCCTGCTCGAAAAACAATGGAAGAACGCCTTATATGCCGTTGGAAATTTTGCGCTTTTTAAAATTCTTTACGAATTATTGGTACGTGCCATTTGGGGCGCGCAAAATCAATTTAGCGGACAAGGCGCTATTTTATTATTGAAAGATCCGTACAATAAAGCGGCGGGTAACGAAGATCTTAGCGGATTTATTTCCCGGTTCTTCGACAATACCAATATGTACCTAAGCAAGCGCTTCTTTCAGCTCTTAGGTTTTATGGATGAGGATTCGACCGAAGTGTATGGCTTTTTAGCGTTTATCGTATTAGCGCTTACCTTAACGGGATTATATATTGTATTTAAACAGAAAAACAAACCCCTGCTCTTTTTCGGCATCTTTACGGTGGCCCAATTCCTGTTATCCTTCATTATTCTTCAAACACGCTGGGATCAACCGCGTATTATTTTAATATGTATGCCAATAATGCTGATGTTGATATTCTACTTATTCTATACCGGTGTTAAAAAGAACGGCCTTGGACAAAATCTTTATTTAATAGTGGCGTTTTTACTAAGTGGGTCTGTTTTATTATCGTCGTTAAAGCGCGGAAGCGATAATTATCCTATTGTAAAACGAAATTTAGCAGGCGATAAATATTATGGTTATACGCCCGATTGGCAAAACTTCTTAAAATGCAGTCAGTGGTGCGCCGATAGTTTACCGGCAAACAGTTATGTGGCCAGTCGCAAAGCGCCCATGAGTTTTGTTTATGGTAACGGTAAAAAGTTCTTTCCTATTTATAGTGTTGTTAAAAAAGATACCGCTACCGATCAGTCTAATCCCGATAGCGCCCTTGCCTATTTTAAACAAAACGGCGTTACACACGTAATGCTTGGAAGCTTAAGAATAAATCCTTCACAAAATACCGGACAAGTAATTAATACGGTGCATAATATTTTTCAGCCCGTTATGCAGAAGTATCCCGAAAAACTAAAACTCATTCACACCGAGGGCGGCGCCGAAGAAACATATTTATTTGAGATAAAATATTAATGGCTTCTTCATCCAGTATAGCATTTGGTAATTTTTTATACAAAAATTGTTTCCCTTTGTATAAGATCATTTACCCTGCATTTAAAAAGCGTCAGGATAAATTTGAGATCACCCTTCTTACAAAACATATTAAACCCGGTGATGTTATTCTTGATATTGGCGCCAACATTGGATTTTACGCTAAAATATTATCGGAACTTACCGGCTCAAAAGGAAAAGTACATTGCTTTGAACCCGATATCACTAACTTTCTCCATCTCAAAAAAGCCACAGAAGGTTTATCTAACGTTATCGTTAACAATAAGGCCGTAGGTTCAAAGAGCGAAACGCTTAAGATCTACACCTCCAAAAATATTAACGTTGATCACCGCACCTATAAACCGGATACTTTTGATAAGGAAATTGATATTGATGCGGTAAGCATTGATGATTACCTGGGCGCTAATTTAAAAGTTGATCTTATTAAAATGGATATTCAGGGCTTTGAAATGCAAGCGGTAAAAGGCATGATAAAAACATTTCAAAATAATTCTTCACTAAAATTAATTTCAGAATTCTGGCCATACGGTTTAAAAAAAGCCGGAAGTTCAGTAAGCGAATACTACCATTTTTTAATTGATGCAGGCTTTCGGGTTTTTATTTTACATGACAATAGTTTGGAAGAATTAAACTCTGACGCTGTAAAAAAACTGGAGGGACTTGGTGAAGAACACTACTTTAATATTTTTGTAACGAAAGCCGGTGTTTAAAAAATATAACATAGGATTTAGTCTGGATGACCCAAGAACCACTTTGGCGCACCGCGACATCATTTTAAACAAGCCCTTCTTAAAACGTTTGTATCAGGATTGGTATAAAATTTTCATCTCCACCTCACGATCGGTGGGTAAAGGAAAATATTTAGAGATAGGCTCCGGTGGCGGATTTTTAAAAGAAGAATTTCCGGAAGTAGTTACCTCCGATATTTTAGACCTTCCTGTAGTTGATAAAGTATTTAGCGCCGAACAAATGCCTTTTGGCGAAAATGAATTTGGCTGCATTATGATGTTGAATGTTTTTCATCACATCCCTAAACCCTATTTGTTTTTAAAAGAGGCCGAGCGCACGTTGATCAAAGGCGGTAAGATCATTATGATTGAACCTGCTAATTCGGCCTTGGGACGATTTATTTACAAACGCTTTCATCACGAACCGTTTGATCCTACAGGTCCGCGCGAAATAAAAGCCGGCAATCCTTTAAGTCATTCTAATCAGGCACTGCCCTATATTTATTTTGAAAGGGATCTGGAAATTTTTAAAAAAGATTTTCCATTACTCAAGATCAATTATATTAAAAATCATAGTCCGTTTTTATACATTTTAAGCGGCGGTGTTTCACGAACAGCCATGGTACCTTATTTTATGTATGGTTTTTTTAAAGGTATAGAAAGGTTGCTTTCGCCGTTCGGAAAACAATTAGGATTGTTTTGTACGGTTGAAATTGAAAAGATATGAAAAATTAATATGGTTGAAAATTCGGTAGCCGACACCTATATAATGCTTTTTGGTTTAAGGATCCTTGAACCCATGACGGCCCTTACCGATATTTTTGTGGCGGTTGTTTGTTTTTACTGCTATTTCAAAACAAATACATCCAATGATCTACACAACATGCTCCTTTTCTTCAAGAACTTTTTTTTGTTCATGGGTATTTCAACCGCATATGGTGGTATTATTGGACACGCCTTGCAGCATTATGTGGTTTTTGAATGGAAAATGGTTGGATGGATAGTGAGCATGATTTCAATAATGTTTCTCGAAAGGGCCGCCATCATGCACGCAAAACCTTTATTATGGCCCATGGCCGGTAAAATTTACGCTATAGCAAACATTATTGAGATCGTTTCGATGACCATAGTGGTTTTGATCACCAGAAAGTTTTTATATGTTGAGGCGCATGCCGCTTACGGCTTGTTAATTGTTGTTTTGTCGATGGAATTATTCATCTACATTAAAACCAAGGCTAAAGTAAGTTTATACATTTTGATCGCTATTTTTTCGGCGGTGCTATCGGTTATCGCGCATCTGGGCAAAATTGCCCCGCATAAATGGTTCAATCATCTTGATGTAAGCCATATGTTCATGGCGCTAAGCATGTGGCTGGTATATTTAGGGGTTAAGGAATTAAAATAATGGGTAATGACCCTTCCCCTCTTCGTTAACAAATAGCCAAAATTTAACTACCTTTACCTCCTGATAAAAAATGTCCAATTCTTCCATAAAAGACTACTTTAATACCCTTGCTAAAAAGCGCAAAAAACGCGTTATAAGTTCTTACTATTGGAACGAGATCCGGAACTACTCTAATTATTTTTCGCATGAAGATTCGTCGGTATTAGAGGTAGGTTGCGGTAGCGGCGATCTGTTGGCGGGCATTGCCGGTAACCGTAAAGTAGGAATTGATTTTAGTGAAGAATACATTGCCTGGGCAAAAGAAAAACACAAAGACAGCGGTATTGATTTTTTAGTAATGGACGCCAATAATATTACCATTGGCGAGAAATTTGACCTGATCATTATTTCCAATCTCATTGGGTTTGTAGATGACATTGAAAATGTTTTTGAAGAAGTAAAAAAAGTATCTCATCCCAATACAAAAGTAATAGTACAGTTTTACAATTCCTTGTGGGAACCTGTAATAAAATTTGCCGAGTTAGTTGGCTTAAAGAAAAAAACACCCACTCAAAACTGGCTCAATTCGCGCGACATTAATAATTTATTATTTGTTTCGGGCTTTGATGTGTATCGCAATGCCAAGCGAATGATCTTTCCGCTTTACATCCCGGTACTTTCTTTTATTTTGAACCGCTACCTCGCTAAATTTCCTATTTTTCGATTCTTTAGTTTAAACCTTTACAGTTTTGCTAAACCCTTACCCGAAACCAACGAAGCGGTTTACAAAGAGAAATACAGTACAACGGTAGTTATTCCGGCACGTAACGAAAGCGGAAATATTGAGAACGCCATTACGCGTTTACCAAAATTTGGCAAGCACGTTGAAATTATTTTTATTGAAGGCAATAGTACGGATGACACCTGGGAAAAGATCCAGGAGATCCAAAAAAAATACGCTTCTACCCACGATATTAAAATAGGCCAGCAAAAAGGCAAAGGCAAGGCCGACGCCGTTAGAGAAGGTTACAAAATTGCCACCGGCGATATTTTAATGATCCTTGATGCCGACTTAACCGTACCACCCGAGGATATTCCTAAATTTTACAATGCCATTGCCAGTGGTAAGGGCGATTTTATCAACGGCACGCGTTTGGTGTACCCAATGGATAAAGAAGCCATGCGCTTTTTAAATTATTTAGGCAATCACTTTTTTAGTTGGGCCTTTACCTGGTTGTTGGAACAACGGTTTAAAGATACCTTGTGCGGCACAAAAGTGATGTTCCGTAAAGATTATATTAAACTTACTAAGAACAGAAAATACTTTGGCGAGTTTGATCCTTTTGGCGATTTTGATCTGCTATTTGGCGCTCACAAACTCAATTTAAAAATTGTAGAAGTACCTATCCGTTACCGTGAGCGTACTTACGGTTCTACCAACATTTCGCGCTTTAAGCATGGCATTATACTTCTTAGAATGTGTGCGTTTGCGAGTAGGAAGTGTAAGTTTATTTAAACAAAAAACCGTAGGCTGGTCGGGATATTTATCCCGACTAAACACAGTTCCACAAATATTCCGAATAAATATGTTTTACGGTTGGTCGGGGTATATATCCAGAATGTACGCTAATAACGTTTGAATTATATTTACACAAAAGCCATTATTTGCAACCACAGCCCTGACCTGTTGTCCATTTACAACAATCGGTACTTACTTCACATTCTGCCTTGTTTTTTGACGAACAACCACAGGCAGAAGTTGACGGGCATGGTGAACCTGAATTTGATGAATTGTTTCCTTTTTTACAGGAAATTATAATTAAGGTAAATAATAAACTCGCTAAGATTAACCCCATTGAAATTTCTTGAAATTTTTTCATGTTACCTTTTAAATTTTGGATATTCGTTTAATTCCCCTATGTCGCCAAAGACATCTGTTATTAGGCTCACTGATTTTTATTGGCATTTTTTGTCACTGCCAATAGCTCCTGATGTCTTTTATCGGCATAGTACTTATTAGTTACAAGAATGGCATGGATCATACCTGGCAACCAAAAACAAATGGTTAGAATCAAACTTAAAATAAATGCTCCAATTCTTCCAGTTGTAAGAACAGCCATTGGAGGAAGGATTATACATAAAAAATATCTCATCGGTTTTATTTTTAATAGTTTTTATACCTACTTTTTAATATTGCACGAAAATAAATTAATCACCCCCGTGCTGCCAGCATTTCCCATTCAAGCTTTTCGTCATTCTTTTACATCGATTGCCGGCTTTTGTTGTTGCCGAACATTGTTGCGAGGTAACATTATGAGTTGGTACATCAGGTTGTTTAACTTCTTTCTTTGTTTCCGCTTTAATCGTTTGGGTTGGCTTACAAACTTTACATGCCACATATCCTGATTCAGCGCATCGCTTAGATCATCATGTCGATCTTACTCTTACTTAAATACCGGCAACTAGAATTATGGTATTTTCGCCTGTATTCGTTATGTAAACTGTTTGAGCCTGTAAGTTAAAAACAACAAACAGACTAAATACTATGTGTAAAACCGTTTTCTTCACATTAATTTCTCAAATTACTAATGCTTTGTCTTTTGAACTAAAATCCAAGTTGCAGCGTGCGCTGGCTTTTTTACGTCACACGGGGGAAATCTATGCTCGTCAGGCATAGTAATTTGATAGTTTGTATGTTCGCTTGCATTTATAAATTCCAGCAACACTACATGTCTCTCCTGTTTTTTAGCATTTTTGTTTCTTTTTAAGTTCACCTACTCTTTGAAGGATTTTCGGTATACTCCATAATATGTAACAATCATTATTGCTTAGATAAAACAATTTCATTTTTACCATCTACTGACATATTTAAGCGAACACGCCAAGAATGACCTAAATCCTCGATTATAACTCCAGCAACGCTCATTGATGCCCCTGGTCCAATAGACATTGTACCGCCTCCAGGATTACCCAATGTAACACCAGTTGTACCACCGCTAATTTGAACTTGAATTTGATCTCCAACTTTCATAGTTTTAAGTTTTAAATTATGTTTATGTTAATTTTAGGATTTATTCTGCCTTTAGCATCAACATGGTAAGTGATTTCACCATCCAATCTTTCACTTCACTAAAAACATCTGATACATCCATGTTTTGATTTGCTCCTATATAGAACGATTTACTATGGTTATAATCATTACCGGCTTGGTATACATGAAAGGTTACCAAAACGTTTCCGTCACCGCCATCGTTGTGTATCGTTGCATAAACGGTAGTTTTCTCCTTTAACAAGGTAGAATTCGCTCCGTCAGCTCTACTTGCAGCTACTGATGGATTAGGTGTATTAACTTCAATTTCAACTCCAGGTATTGCGTTAGATTATTTGGATCATAATAAATACCAATACACCTAATATATGACTACAATTGGAATAATGATTTTCCACGGAGAAGTTTTCTTCTTTATTTGGGAGTGACGAAATTTTGTTTCATATTTTTTATTTTGCGTTTTATTTCGTTTTTTCAATGGGAAAACCGCATTTAGGGACAAGAAGTCGCTTTATCGCTCACTTCGTTTCCGCATTCATTACATTTATTAAAGACATAAGTTCTAATTTAAGATTGGCTGCAATAGTATAAGATTTTAAAACTTTAGCATTTACTCTTTCACCACTTTAACTCTCGATAAAGTACCTTTACTATTCAACTCGATAAAATAAACGCCCTTGGTAATATCTGAAATGTCTAAGGTAATTTTGTCTCAACTCAAATTACTTTTTTCTTCTACCGTCTGCCCCAAAACATTGATCAGTTTTAAAGAAGCGTTATCCAATTTACTTTTAGATTCCAGGGTTATAACACCATTACTCGGGTTTGGATAAACCTTAAATCCAATCTTTAAATTATTTTCTTTTATAGAAGTAAATTTACCGGTAATATTAGAATAGGAAGCCGAAAAACCACCGGCAATAAATTTAGGGTCGGATGATTTCAAGCTTGGTACACAATTAATTGACCACTGCGTTTTTATCCGCCACGAAGCGGTGTTGGCATAGGTGGAATAATTAGGATCAATAATAAATTGTTGTGTACCCGAAACACTATTAACCGGTACCCAGTTACCATTATTTAAATTATCGCGCATTAACACATAACTCGAAACCAGTTCGATCATAATAGTATACAACTGGGGCCGGAGTAAATGTTCCAGATTTCCTGCCATGGCTTCTTTGTTAATGATATATTAAAGGTGGAATAGTTTCCGCAAGTGTCGAGAACTTTTATTTTGTAACAGTAGGTTCCCACATTTGGATCGCCATTAGGAAAATATTTCACACATGCAGTATCTGAAACTGACTCAGGGCGAATATTTTTTTGCGCACACCTGCTGGTAAAGATTAGTTCCTGTTTCG
>JBGASH010000088.1:0-12127 GCA_044229775.1 Bacteroidia bacterium | reverse complement strand
AATTTAAAACAATAAACAATGGCAGTAAAGATAAGACTACAAAGATACGGTAAAAAGGATGCAGCCTTTTTTCACGTTGTAGTTGCGGATGGTCGTGCACCACGTGACGGAAAATTCATTGAAAAACTGGGCGTTTATAACCCTACTTCAAATCCTGCAACAATTGATATTAATTCGGATAAAATACTGGATTGGTTAATGAAAGGCGCACAGCCTACAGATACCTGCCGCGCTATTTTATCTTATAAAGGTATCCTTTACAAAAAACACCTTTTAGAAGGGGTTAAAAAAGGCGCATTAACCGAAGCTCAGGCCGACGCTAAATTCAACAAATGGAAGCTTGAAAAAGAATCGAAAGTTTCTTCTAAAATTGACCGTGTAAGCGGCGATAAAAGCAAAAAAGAAACCGAGCGTTTAAAAGCCGAAACCGCTAAAAAAGAAGCCAAAGCCGCAAAAATTGCAGCGAAAGAAGCCGCTATTTTAGAGAAACCGGCTACTGAAACTCCGGCAGCCGAAAATACCGACGCGGCAGCTCCTACTGAATAAAAATTTAAATGAATTTATAGATCAAAGCCGCCTCAAGTTTAACGGGGCGGTTTTTTTTATTATTTTTATTATATGGATCTGAAACAACAAATTCTTGATATTCTTAAAAAAGAGAACCATTCTTTTAAGGAGCTGGCCGAGCATTTGAGTATGAGTGAGGAAGAATTAACTACGGCGCTTGAAACAAAAAAACTGGAATTAAGAACATTAGAATTAATGTCGAAGGGATTAAAGATTCCTTTATACAGTTTCTTTCGGTTAAATCGTGAAGAGCGCGAGTTTGAACGTCCATATTACATCAACAAACTTTGGCAGGATCAAACACATTTAAATAAAGAAGAGTTGAAACACGAGATTAATATTTTAAAGGAAATATTATTTTACAAAGAAGATCAACTTAAAAATCTGGAAAAAGGTGTCTAAAAAAATCATACTACTTGTTTTTCTTGCCCTTCTTTATTCCTGCTCTACCGAAAACAAACCCGAAGAAAAACCTACTCCAAACAAGATCCTTGTTTCAGAGACCGATAGCATTTGTGTACCAGGCAGCACAATTTATATTTCCGATACCACGCAAGGGCCTTTACCGCACTTCTAAAGTCGAAGACACGTCGGAAGTGAACAACATGAAGTCAATGCCAAAGAAGTAAGTTTGCCACGGCGATGTACTTTAAAAATGTAAAAATTGGTAGCATGGGAAGCTGATCGTATGTTACCAACATGACGATGATTTATCGGAAGAATTTGTTAGTTACCGGTACGTTGGTAAATTAAACGAGATCAATTATCATATTTTACTTGCTATCTATAATGAATCGTATTCGTATTTAGCCATTAATGCCCTTACGGGGAAAGAAACCGATCTGTGCAGTCCACCTGTTGTATCACCCGATAAAACAAAAGTAGCAACAGGCGGTTACGATCTTGTGGCCGGGTTTGTGTTCAATGGTTTAGAATTATTTGAAGTTACCAAAGATTCGCTAAAACCCTTATGGGGCCGCGAACTTACCAAGTGGGGACCTGCAGGTTTAATTTGGTTGGATAACAATACTTTACTTGCTCAAAAAAATTATGTCGATTCGTCCTCTAACACACTTACCGCCTATATTAAGCTCAGCAATGTTAAATAGGACAACTCAACAATTTTGCTATATTTGTAATACATAAACTATGATCATCGATCTTTTACTGACATTTCTTTTAGTTTTCTTAAATGGTTTTTTTGTGGCAGCCGAGTTCTCGTTGGTAAAAGTGCGTGCCTCCCAATTAGATCTTAAAGTACAAAAAGGCAGTAAGCGGGCTAAAATGGCCAAAGGTCTTACCGAAAAATTAGACTCTACTATCTCGGCCACTCAATTGGGAATTACGCTCGCCAGTTTAGGTTTGGGTTGGTTTGGAGAAAAAGTGGTTGCCGAAATGGTGATCAAATTATTTCACCGCTTTGGCGCATCTTTAGATCCGGTGTTGGTTCACAGTATTGCACTTCCAATAGCTTTCGTTCTCATTACTTTCCTGCACATCACCTTTGGAGAACAAATTCCAAAGATGCTTGGTATAAAATTTTCGTTACCTACATCGTTATTGGTATCCTGGCCTTTAAAAGCGTTTTACTTTGTGTTCAGGCCGTTTATTTGGCTACTACACCGCACCTCTAATCTGGTTTTAAAAATAATGGGAATTAAAAATATTGACGAAGAAGTTCACACCGAAGAGGAGTTACGATTGATCTTAACCGAAAGTGAAGAAGGCGGCGCTATTAAACCAAGCGAGAACGAGCTTATTCAAAATGTTTTTGATTTTGACGACCGTGTAGTAAAACAGATCATGGTGCCGCAAAACAGGATCGTGGCCATTAATGTGGAGCTGGGACACACCGAGATCGTTAAAAAAATCATTGAAGAAGGATTTTCGCGCATGCCGGTTTACCTCGGCGATATTGATAACGTAATTGGTATTTTGCATTCAAAAGATCTTTTAAAAGCGGTTATTGGTGAAAAATTCAAATCCATTCGCGATATCATGCGGCCTGTGCACTTTGTGCCTGAGAGCATGAAGATCAACGACCTGTTACGCGATTTTCAGAAACACCACGTGCAAATGGCAATGGTTACTAACGAATTTGGCTCTACCGCCGGGTTAATTACCATGGAAGATATCATTGAAGAATTAGTGGGCGAAATTCAGGACGAACACGACGAGGAAAAACCAAACGTTGAAAAAATAAGTAATAACGAATTCATTATTAAAGCGCATACTACTATTGTGGATGCCAACGACGCTTTACCGATAGAGATCCCGGAGAGCCCACATTACGAAACCGTTTCGGGTTATGTGAATTATATTTTCGGGAGGATCCCTGCTACCAACGATACCCGCATTGAGAACGGTTACGAGATCACTATTTTAAAACGCAACCAACAAAGTATTGATACCATTAAGCTGAAAGTGCTGGAAGGATTGTAAGATCCGGAGTCGTCATCGCGAGGAGTAACGACGAAGCTATCTGCAGATTGCGTCGCTATCGCTCACAATGACGAAGACTAAAAAAACAAACACATGCCATTAACAGAAGAATATTGGAATGAACGTTACATCAACAACGAATTCCAGTGGGATGCCGGAGCTGTTACAACTCCACTAAAAACGTATTTCGATCAACTTAAAGATAAAAGCATTTCCATTTTAATTCCCGGAGCAGGAAACGCGCACGAAGCCGAGTATTTACACCAGAACGGTTTTAAAAATGTTTTTGTATTGGATTTTGCCGAAGAACCATTAAAAAATCTTTCGAAACGTTGTCCCGATTTTCCGAAGCAGCATTTAATTAAAAGCGATTTCTTTTTGCACAACGGGCAATACGATCTCATTATAGAACAAACGTTCTTTTGCGCCATTGACGTGAGTTTAAGAAGCAAGTACGCCAAACACATGCACGAACTTTTAAAACCTAATGGTAAATTGGTTGGACTTTTATTTACAACAGTTATTAATCCTGAAGGACCGCCGTTTGGCGGAAGTAAAGAAGAGTATGAAAACTATTTTACGCCTTATTTTACTTATCACACATTTGAACCGTGTTATAATTCTATAAAACCACGCGAGGGACGTGAGCTTTTTATAAATTTTATTAAGAAATAAATTTTGTGTCCTTTGTATTGCCTTTATCTTTGTGTCCTTTGTGTTTCCTGTCTCTCATTTTTTAACCACAAAGAACACAAAGGTCTCAACAAAGGCACAAAAAAATAGCCCAATCAGAATTATTCATTATTTTTGATAAGTGCATCTAACTGAAAGAGAAATATTCTTAAAACACGTGGCTCAGGTCTCCCCTGCCCCGGCGGGTTTAGAAATTGTAAAGGCCGAAGGCGTTCATTTAATTGATGTGAACGGTAAAAAGTACATTGATCTTATCAGCGGTATTTCGGTAAGCAATATAGGGCATTGTCACCCCAAAGTGGTGGAAGCCATCTATACACAGAGTAAAACCTACACGCATTTGATGGTGTACGGCGAATATGTACAGCATCCGCAAACACAATATGCCAGGCTGCTAACGTCCTTATTACCTCCTACCCTTAACTGCATTTATTTTACCAACTCGGGTACTGAAGCTACCGAGGGTGCTTTAAAATTAAGCAAACGCGTTACGGGGCGTAGCGAAATGATCTGCTTTAAAAATTCCTATCATGGTTCTACGCACGGCGCGTTGAGTGTAATGGGAAATGAAGAATACAAGAACGCCTTCCGCCCCTTATTACCAAACATAAAAATACTTGAGTTCAACAACATTGAAACTATAAAACAAATAAACAATCAAACAGCCTGCGTTATTATAGAACCTATACAAGGCGAAGCCGGCGTTATAAAAGCCAATAAAGAATTTTTAGTGCCGTTAAGAAAAAAATGCGACGAGTGTTGCACCCTTTTAATTTTTGACGAGATCCAAAGCGGTTTTGGAAGAACCGGAACCTTATTTGCGTTTGAAGGTTATGGCGTGGTGCCTGATATATTGTTAGTGGCTAAAAGCATGGGCGGTGGTTTACCCATTGGGGCTTTTATTGCTTCACAAAAATTAATGAGCACTTTAACTAACAACCCTGTACTTGGACACATTACTACCTTTGGCGGCAATGCGGTATGTGTGTCCGCTGCAAAAGCAAGTTTAGAAGTTGTTGTAGAAAACAAATTGTATTTGCGCGCCAGAGAAATTGAAAAAATAATTCTAGAAACGTTGAAGCACCCCAAAATAAAAGAAGTTCGCTGCGCCGGAGCCCTGTGCGCAATGGAGTTTGGGGATGAAGGGTTTAATTTAAAAGTTATTGCTAAGTGTATTGAAAAAGGCGTCATTACCGATTTCTTCTTGCATTCTTCTACTGCTATGCGCCTTGCGCCGCCGTTGACAATTAGCGATGAGGAATTGAAGGGGGCACTGAAAATTATTTTAAGTTGTTTGTAAAACACAGATCGTAGATCCGCATGAACCACTAAATTCCTCCCCCGCCCCGAGTACTCGGGGCACCCCCTCAAGAGGGGGACATCTGTCCTTGCTAAGAATTTAATACCAAAATGAGACTTTCACATTGTGGAGGGTGACATCTGTCTTTGCTAAGAATTTAAAAACAAAATGAGATTGTCACTCGCAAAAAGGGGAACATTATTCGTTAACGTGGAATGGAAAAAAAAAACGAAATGTCCCCCGCCGGAGGGGGTGGCTGCCGCAGGCAGACGGGGGAGGAATTACCGGAAAATAATTCCTTAATTCTTTATCACCCTCTTCATCACCACCCTATCTCTATAGATCAACTTCACCATAAACATCCCACCTGAACTATTTGCAAGAACCAAATTGTAATGGTAATTATCGATCTTATCATCGCTTAAAACAATTCTTCCTAGCATGTCTAATACCATAATGCTATTGGGTAAACTTTCCTCTTCATTAAATGCTATTTTAAAAAAACCGTTGCCCGGGTTGGGATAAATAGTTGCCAACGCGTTCTTACTATCTAAAATTTCTTTTATCCCCACATCAAGACCTAACTTCATAACAAAAATATCGTCAAAACCTGCAGCCGTTAAATTAAATACCCCCGAACCGGGATCGTAATCACCGGTCGCATCAAAATTACCCGACACAAAAATATTTCCTGCCCCATCTGCCACTATAGCATTGCCCCCATCACCTTGAGGTCCACCCATTGATCGGGCCAAAATAAAATTACCCGAGGTATCCAACTTGGTAATAAAAACATCGTAACCGCCACTAGCAGTAATGGTAAATACAGAAGTACTCGGGTCAAAATCAACCGCGCCATCGTAATAACCGGTTGTATAAACATTACCAAAAGCATCTAACGCAATGGATTGCCCTCCATCAACCCCGTCAATTGTTTTGGCCCAAACAAAATTGCCGGCACCATCTAATTTTGAAATAAAAATACCGTCCTCTACCGATACAGTAAATACACCAGGACCCGGATCAAAATCGATCAGGGTATCGCAATAACCAAACGTATAAATTTTACCGGTAAGATCTAAGGCCACGCTATTACCACCATCGGCACGCGCGCCACCCATGGCTTTTGCCCAAACAAAATTGCCCGTTGAATTTAATTTTAAAATAAATATATCTTCTTGTCCCTGCGAGGCCAACGTAAATGTACCCGGACCCGGATCAAAATCAACAGTTCCCCTAAAATAACCGGTGGCGATTACATTTCCGGAAGCATCAGTTGCTATCGAAACTCCTGCATCGAGTCCGGCCCCGCCAATGGTTTTGGCCCAAACAAAATTGCCGCTTCCGTCTAATTTAGAAATAAAGATATCCTGAAGTCCTTGTGAAACTAAAGTGTAAGAAGCCACTCCCGGATCAAAATCGGCGGTTGATTCAAAATAGCCGGTAGTTAAAATATTTCCCGACTCATCGGTGGCTATTGAATTACTTGCATCATTACCAATACCGCCAATGCTCTTTGCCCAAACAAAATTTCCTACACCATTTAATTTTGAAATATAAACATCGTTTCCACCTGCTGAAACTAAATTGTACTGCGTTGTTCCGGGATCAAAATCGGATGTTCCTGAAAAAAAACCGGTATTCACAATTTTTCCGGCCGGATCAATGGCTATTGCTTGCCCAAAATCGTCTCCCAATCCGCCCATATTATTGGCCCAAACAAAATTTCCATCCGGATCGAGTTTAGAAATGAAAACATCATATGAGCCTTTGGGTGTTAAATTAGCTATGCCGCTATTTGGATCAAAATCGGCTGTAGCGTTAAAGAAGCCAATAGTAAATACATTTCCCAAAGCATCAAGCGCTGTGGATTGAGCCGCTTCCAAACCGCTTCCACCCATGCCTTTTGCCCATACAAAATTAGTTTGTGTATGAACGAAAACAGAAATATGTACGAGCAAAAAAAGTATAAGTGATTTTTTCATGGTAAGGAGGTTTAATACTAAGGTAGTAAATTTTCTCTTTCCACCCCCCTTTAGCGGGGGACAAACTGACACTGTTGAAGGCTTCGTTTTGTTTGATTTTTTACTTAAACGAATTATCTCCTTCCCCGCCTTCGGCACCCCCTCGTCGAAGGGACAATCCGTCGCGAGTTGGTGAAATTCGTTCGATAAAAAGAAACGGCCTTATTTTATACGGTTTTTTAAGAGCACCAAATTGCGTTAAGACAAATGGGAAGCCCCGCCAGGGGGACCCAAGGGGATCACCCATTTGGTAGCAATTTGTGATCTTAAAAAATTTCGACGGAGGAGAAAAGAATAAAATGAAGCCTTGACTTCTTTTGGTTCTTTTCTTGGTCAAGCAAGAAAAGAACAACATAATCCAAACAACAAAACCAATTCTTTAATTCTTTACAACAAACATAAAAAAAGCCGTTCAAAAATGAACGGCTTTTAATTTAAGACCTTGGTTCCTTATTTTATCAACGTCACGTGTCCACTCAACTCATGAGATTTACCAAACACATTGGTTAAATTGATCTTCCAGATATAAGTATCTTCTTGCGATAGTTTTCCTTTGTAATAACCATCCCTGCCGTGGCCAAAATCGTTTGTGAACATTAACTCTTCGCCCCAACGGTTAAAGAGGCGTAATTCGTATTTAGTGATACCAAATCCTTTAGGCTGGAACACATCGTTCAATCCATCACCATTTGGCGAGAAAACGTTAGGAACGTAAATACCGTAATCCTCTCCCACAATAATGCTTTTTACAATGGTATCCACACAACCATGATCGCTGGTTACCAATAAGGCAATGGCATAAGTACCGGGATCCATATAAGTATAAACCGGATTTTGTAAACTGGAATGGGGTTTAGGTAAATTCATAAAGTACCAATCCCACTTTTTAATTACCGCGTTAAACGACGCGTCGGTAAAGGTTACATCATCGTTATTTACAATTGGTTTTAAAGGCGCGTAGTTAAAGTCAGCAACCGGTATTGGATAAGCGCTTAAGCTATATGTAACCGAAGAAACACAACCATTGTTGTCGGTAACAGTAGCCCTAACGGTATAATCACCTGCAACATTATAACAACGGTCGGTATTGATAACATTACTTGCAAAAGCACCATCACCAAAATCCCAACTGCAATTTCCAATTGAGCCGCCTGAATTAGAAGAGGTGAAGGTCATACACAATGGCACACAACCTTTGTTATTGCTGGCGCTGATAACAGGTACCGGTAACGGATTTACCATTAAGGTGGCTGTTACAGGCATAGAACTACAACCCGTAGAAGTATTTGTTCCCACAACCGTTAAATATTGCGTGTTAACGCCGGTAGTGGTATAAGTAGAACCTGAATAATTAATTGGTTGCCATTTATACATTTCAGCACCATTAGCAGTTAATACCCCTTTGTCGCCATAACAAATGGTTCCACTTGTTGCAGATATAATTGGAATTACATTAAAGGTAAGGTTCACATTGTTATTGATAGTACAACCGTTGGCATCCACCACGTTTAAAACATAATTATATGTACCTGGCACCGCTTCGGAAACATTATAGGCCGAACTGGTAGGACCAGGTGTCCACGTATAACCATAAGGGGTGGTACCACCACTGGCAAATCCATTTAAATTAATTACGCCACCGGCACAAATATTAGTAGTACTTGAATTTATAGCTAAACTTAAAGCAGGCGGTTGTGTAATGACAACAGCAGCTGTTCTTGTACAAGCGCCATCAGTAACAGTAACTGTACAACTACCTGCCGGAAGGTTTACCGGATTTGCCACATTTTGACCGGTACACGACCAGCTGTATAAATAGGTTCCCGACCCGCCGGTAACTGTTGTGCTGGCCGAACCCGTACTACCACCGTAACACAGTACGTTTGTAGCAGTAGCCGAGACCGTTAGTGTATTTAAAAAATTAACGGTAGCCGTGGCAACAGCCGTACAGCCATTGGCCGCAGTGGCAAAGTAGGTGTAATTACCAGGAGCAACATTGGTGATATTGTAAGGGAAATTAACCCCATTTCCTATAAGCACGTTATTTTGAAGCACCGTATAAGTTGGTACACCGGTTGGGGTAGTAATACTAATTGAACCTGTAGCTGACGCGCAATTGGCATCAACAGCGGCAGCGTTAATAGAGAATCCCTGATTTCCGGTTACAGTTACGGTACTGGAAGTTCCTACAGCCGAACAACCGGCAATTAAATTTACGGTGTAAACACCAGGACAAAGGTTACCAATGGTGTTAGTGGTTGCACCGGTATTCCACGAATAAGAAACTGAACAAGCGTTAGAGGTTGCGCTGGCAATAGCATCACAAGCGCCACAAGTTGTTGGAGGTGTAAATGTAGTTGCAACGGTTACGGTTGTACAAACGTTAAGGTTAACTGAGCTTATAAAACCATTACCGCAGGCAATAACTTCGCCAGGTATATTTCCCATGCATAAACCGTAAACGGCACCGCCCACCGGAGCATTAGCTAATTGGTTTAAGTTTTGATCGTATTTGTAAACGTTATTTTGTGTACCAACGTAAAGATTTCCGCAAACATCAAGCAATAATCCGCTAAGCATACAAATATTCCCACCAGGCACGTTAACCGCAGCACCAATTTGAGCGCCTGTGTTTTTGTCCCATTTTTTCAAAGTTAATCCATCGTAAGTGTAAACATAACATCCTACAACTACTGAATTAAGCATGTTAGCAACTGTACCACCACCAAAGGAAGTTTGAATTTCGCTCATGTTGTAGCCGCTGTTCACGTTCCAAACAGGAACAAGTGCTGATGTTACTTTAATAAGGCGGTTACCTAACTGGTTAACGCCAATAGGAACAGTTAGACCATAAAGATTTCCCTGATCATCAGAGCAAGCGCCACGCATCTCGATACATAAGGCAGGATTAGAATTAATGTGTCCGCTATGAGCACCGGTGGTCTGATTAACGTTCCACATGTTCATGTTGTTGGCAGCATTTTGATAGTTACCGAAATAAAAGAAACCTACCGCGTAAAGCAAATTGGTTTTACAATTGTAGATCATTTTATAAGCCTCACCGTTATTCCAGGTTCCGCCATTGACCATATTAAATATTTGCGCGCCGGCAGGACTGATCTTTGTTGTACGATTTCCACCCCAGGCACCATAACACACATAAGAGTTTCCGGCCGGATCGGTAACGTGATCACCGTTATAATTGTTAGCATTTGGGCAATTGAAAGTCCAGATAAGCGTACCGCCCGGTGTAAACTTCTTAACATAAAATGGATTTGTTCCGCCGTTCACGTATAAATTTTGAGCAGCGTCTTTGTCGATTGTATAAGCTTTGTTATTGTTAATGAAGTTAGGGTTGGTAGTCCAAGGATCGATCACCACTGTTTTAGTGTTATCGTAATTATCAATCTTAAAAGTAACGGTAGTGCCGTCTACGTTAAAAGAAGAATTGATGGCTTGTTTACCTGCTTCGTAAAAAGTTACAGGCGCGTGATCGATAATGTCTTTTTCCAGTTTTGTAGTTAAGTGAACATTTCCATCAGTATCCAAATTAACTTCTTTGGCAGAAGAATATTTCATTTTTACATCAGAAGCGTTAGCACCAGGGTGTAATATCACTGTATATTTAATTCCTTCTTTAGCATGAAACTCATATACCACATCAATGTTAGGATATAAATTCTTATAAACTATTTTTTTGAAAGCGCTGGCAAAAATGGTTGTGCTGCCATTCCCAACTCCGTAAGTAAAATATTCTTTTACTTTTTCATCAGCCACGATCTGAACATTTGGATTTGCTCCCACCCACTCCATGTGAACAAATGTATAATCCACTTTTAATTTATCTTCTTCTCTGTCGCCAGGACGCTCTTCTTCTTTTGACTTCTTTCCAAATTGCTTGAATTTGTAGGTTAATCCTTTTTGAGTGAAAAATATTTGAGCGTTATTATCAATAACATATTTAACCGACGATGACGCAAGGTTATTTTGCCCGTCGTACTGGCCCTTGTTCTCAATAAATACTTTTTGTTCAAGATTGATATTCCAGTCGGCTTTAGCCGATGTGCTTAAAAGGACAATAAAACAGAAGGTTAATTTAAGAAGGAGTGTGTTTACTTTTTTCATGTGTGAATGTTTCAGAATTTTTCTCCTACAAAGTTAGAAAGACACTGAAAAACAGCCTAATATTTGGCTCAATGGAATGAGGAGCTCACTTAATATTAGGAGGGTTTTACCGTTTGCCTAAAATTTTAGGTGTTTTTTAACAAATTTTTACTGATTTTCAGCTTTTTACGGTCGGATAAACTTAAACTCCGTACGGCGATTATACTCGTGTTCCTGATCACTACACAGCACTCCGTTTGTGCATCTGTTTCTAATTTGTGTTTCACCTTTACCTATGGCTTTTAATCTATCGGCTGCAATTCCGTTATTGATAAGGTAATCGGCCACAGCTTTGGCTCTTTTTTCGGAAAGTGTTTTGTTGGAAGCGTCATCACCTTGGGCATCCGTGTGCGAGGTGATCTCCAATTTAACTTCAGGATTATCCTTTAATATCTTAGCGATCTTGGCTAATACTCTTTCGGAGTAATCTTCAATTTCACTTTTATTTAATTTGTAATAAATATTTTCAATTGAGGTCAGTTCTTTTTCTTTAGAATAGTAAAATAAATTATACTTCATCACCACATCTTCCAATGGTATCTCAGAAAGAATGGTAATATCTGGTTTCAATAATTTATAACTAAAGCTTCCGGTACCGGTCTTTTCCATTTTTGAGATCTCTTTTCCTTCGGGTGTGGTCAAAAAAACGGTACCGGTACTTTTGTTTTCCGGCTCCACCTTCATGGTATAATCCTGTTTGTTATTGGGCAACACCACTTCAAAATCACCAAACTGATCGGTTTTCGCATTGGCAATGGTTTCGTTCTTGTTTCCTGAGATCACATGAACGTTGGCGTTATTAAGTGGTTCTTTTACCCCTTTATTGTCGGTTAGTAATTTTGCCTTAATGGTTACTTTATCTTTTTGTAAGTTGTAATTGAACTTGGTAACCGATTTGGCGAAGCGAACAATTTTTCCATCGGGGGCAAAAATGGTG
>JBGASH010000002.1:0-69402 GCA_044229775.1 Bacteroidia bacterium | reverse complement strand
TGGAAGATATTGGATCCAATCTTTATGTTCGTACCAATTGGGGAGCGCCAAAATATAAACTGGCTAAGATCGACCTCAACAAACCCGTTGGCACCGGATGGAAAGATGTTATTCCCGAATCTGCCGATCTTTTAGAAAGCGTGGAGTTTTGTAATAACAAGATATTGGCCAATTACCTTAAAGACGTTTCGTCGCACCTGTTTTTGTTTTCGGGCGATGGAAAATTTGAAAAAGAAATTCCTTTGCCTCCTCTTTGTAAATTGGGGGCCCTTAATACCGAACGACCCTTCAAGTTTTTTACCTATTCGGTGGCCCAATTTATTTCGCCTTCTATAAATTATTATTATGATATGGTTACGGGAAAGGCCATTGAGTTATTTAAACCAAACGTGGCCTTTAAATCGGAAGATTACATTACTGAACAGGTATTCTATCCAAGCAAGGATGGTACTAAAATTCCAATGTTCATCACTCACAAAAAGGATCTGGTTTTAAATGGTAGCAATCCATGTTTTTTATACGCTTACGGTGGATTTAATGTTTCCATTACTCCTTCTTTCAGTGTTGAACGAGCGGTATTTTTAGAAGCCGGCGGTATTTATTGTGTGGCCAATTTACGTGGTGGTGGTGAGTATGGTGAAGAATGGCACCAAAACCTTGGAACTAAATGTAAAAAACAAAATGTATTCGACGATTTTATTGCCGCTGCCAATTGGCTGGTTGAAAATAAATATACCTCGCACGAAAAACTGGCCATACATGGCGGAAGTAACGGCGGCTTGTTAATTGGCGCGGTAATGACGCAGCAGCCTTCCATTGCAAAAGTAGCGTTACCGGCTGTAGGGGTACTAGATATGTTGCGTTTTCACAAATTTACTATTGGAAGAGCTTGGTCGGTTGATTATGGCAACAGTGAAAACAAAGAAGAATTTGATTGCTTAATAAAATACTCGCCTTTGCATAACGTCAAAAAGGTGGCTTACCCCGCCACCATGGTATTAACCGGCGATCACGATGACCGTGTAGTTCTCTTTATTTTAAATTGGTGGCAACCCTTCAAGAAAATAATACCGGTAAAAATCTATGCTTATTCGAATTGATGTTAATGCCGGCCACGGAGCCGGAAAACCTACCGCCAAACAAATAGATGAAGCAGCCGATAAGTGGAGTTTTACTTTTTAACCTTATAAATTCATTATTAATGGCCTTATTTTGATTTGATAAATAAAATTCCTAATTTCATTAGTTCAAATTACAGGCATGAAAAAATTATTTATCTGCATCGCTACGTTTTTTTTGGCAAGTGCTGTTATGGCACAAACGCCAAGTTTACCAAAATTCAATTCTTCAGTACCCGTTGAAAAATATTATAAAGTAAAGATCGAAGGCGATAATACCCTGGCCACACAATTATTAAAGTTGGGTATTACCATTGATCACTCGCAGGCCGGCGAAGGAGCTATTACTACAGAGATCTCCGAGTATGAGTTGTCCGTTTTAAAACAGAGCGGGATTAAGCATACCGTTTTGATAAGCGATCTGGCTACCTGGTACGAAAACCGACTTAAACAAGAGTATCAAAATAAAGTGGCGGCAGCCGGTGTTTGTAACGCCAATAATTTAACCAAGCCAACTTATTTTCATTTAGGAAGCATGGGTGGTTATTTTACATTGGCCGAAATGCAAACCATTTTAGATAGTATGAAGTTGCTTTATCCTAACCTCATAACCGCTAAAGCACCGATCAGTACCACTAAAAGTATTGAGGGACGGGATATTTGGTATGTGAAGATCTCTGACAATCCTAATACAGATGAACCGGAGCCCGAAGTGTTATACAGTTCTTTACACCATGCCCGCGAAGCTGCTTCTTTATCACAATTGTTATTTTACATGTGGTACATGCTCGAAAATTATAATACCAATCCCGACATAAAATTTTTGGTAGATAATACCGAAATGTATTTTGTTCCATGTGTAAATCCTGATGGCTATTTTTATAATCAAACTACCAATCCAAACGGCGGAGGTATGTGGCGTAAAAATCGCCGGGTTAATGGCGATGCTACTTTTGGTGTTGATCTAAACCGTAACTACGGTTATAATTGGGGTTATGATAATTCGGGCTCTTCGCCAACCACCAGTTCAGATACCTACAGGGGCACAGCCATGTTCTCTGAACCCGAAACACAAGCCATGCGTAATTTTTGTAATGGCCGTCAGTTTCAAAACGCATTAAACGCGCATACCTATAGTAATTTATTGATCTATCCTTGGGGATATATTCCTAGTTATTATACACCTGATTCAACCACCTTCAGGAATTGGGGAATTTATTTAACTGAAACCTCTCGTTTTTTATACGGTACTGCCGATCAAACAGTACAATATATTGTTAATGGATCAAGCGATGATTGGATGTATGGTGAACAAGGAAGTAAACCAAAAATAATGGCCATGACGCCAGAGGCAGGTTCGCCTAACGATGGATTTTGGCCATTGTCATCACGCATTTTAGATATCTGCAAAACTACTTTCAATCAAAATATTGAATTAGCAAAACTCGTTACTAATTTCGCATTGGTTCGCGACGATCAGGATAAATTTTTATCATCAAGCGGTTACATCAAATACAATATTCAACGTTTAGGTTTGGTTAATGGCGGAAGTTTCACCGTATCGGTTGTGCCGGTTGGTGCGGGCATTGCCAGTACCGGAAGTCCGAAGGCCTACACCTCTATGACCGTTACGCAAACAAAATACGATTCCATTTCTTATACCTGTCAGGGTTCATTAAATCAGGGATTACCTATAAAATATGCTTTGGCCATTGATAATGGTTTTTACACGCATTACGATACACTCACTAAAATTTACGGATCACCCATTGTTGTTTTAGCCGATCCTTGTAACAACACCACTAATTGGGTGGCCGGTGGATGGGGCAATTATACCAACAATTTTAAGGTAGGGCCGGGTTGCATTACGGATAGTCCGGGTGGGAATTACGCGAATAACCAAACAAAAAATATAACTCTTGCAAGCAGTTTAAATTTAACCGGCGCCACTTATGCGCATATGCAATACTGGACGCGTTTTGAATTAGAAAAAAATTATGATTTTGTACAAGTTTATGGTAGCACAAACGGTGGTTCCACATGGTCGCCGCTTTGCGCACGTTACGAAACATCTCCTGCTTCTTTTGGCGGTACTAATCCTGTTTATGATGGCAGGCAGTTGGGCTGGGTAAAAGAAGAAATGGATCTATCGAATTATGTTGGTCAGAATTTATTGATCCGCTTCGGATTTACATCTGATCCTGGTGGAACAGATGACGGTTTTTATTTTGATGAATTTTTAGTTCGTAAGATCATGGCAACAACCACAGATGTAAGCGCCATCAATATTGATGATGAGTTAACCATTTATCCAAACCCTTCTTCCGGGGCCTTATCGTTTAAAAACAACTCCGGTAAAGAATATAAAGTAAGTGTTACAAATAATTTAGGTCAACAAGTGTATACTTCGTTTGCTTTAAATAGCCTTAATTTAGAACAAAAGATTGATCTGGGGGGATTAAGTAATGGCCTTTATTTTGTAACTTTAACATCCGGAAACGATACCTTTACACGAAAAATAATTTTAAATAAATAACCATAAATAATTTCAGTCATGAAACAATTAGCTTTAACACTCGCCCTTATTTTTACCTTAGGTTTTAATGGGTTTTCTCAAGAAGTAAGAAAGAATCCTGCTAAGCAAACCAACGAACAAAAGGCCGAGACCGAATCGGTAAGAGCGGCTAAAAGATTAAGTTTAAATGATAAGCAAAAATCGGTATTTAAACAATTTGCTCTACAAAGATTGGAAATGAATAAGCCACTCCGTGTAAAATTAAAGAACACCTCTGATGCTGCTACAAAAGAAGCCATTACCAAAGAAATTAACGCTAACCGCGATAAATTCAGGGCCAATGTAAATGCCATGTTAAACCCGGAGCAACAAACTAAATGGGCCGAAATGAGTAAACGTCACGATGAAAAAGGGGCACAACAGAAGAATAGGAATTAATTAGTGTGAACCCTTTTTAAGCCCTCCTTATCCTTTTAATAAAACAAAAAACCCGAGATGTTCATTCATCTTGGGTTTCAGTTAAAGTGACCTCGAGAGGACTCGAACCTCCAACCAACAGAACCGGAATCTGCCATTCTATCCAATTGAACTACGAGGCCCTAAAGGATTACAAAGATAATTCAATTATTTCTTTAAATTTATACTAAATTTCCTCTTTTTCCGTTCAATGGGTATGGCACTTAAAAAGTCACTGTTTCTTCTAATTGTTATGTATGGCTTTTGCTTTGCTCAGGTAAAACCGGGGCAGTGGAAAGACCATTTAAGCTATAATGCCTGCAATTCGGTTGCTAAAGTTGGCAACATAGTTTATGCCTCAAACGGAACGGGTATTATCAAATATCACCCCGATGATGGCTCTATTGAGCGTTTAAATAAAATTAACGGTCTTTCAGATATTGGCATTAAGCTTTTGAGATTTAATCCCTATAACAACACGCTTCTTGTCATTTATGAAAATACCAATATCGACGTTATAAAAAACAACACTATTATTAACGTATCCGACATCTATCGTAAAACTATCACTGCTAAAAAAACCGTTAACGAGGTTACTTTTAAAAACAATTTAGCCTATCTCTCATGTGGTTTTGGTATTGTGGTTTTTGATACAGATAAATTGGAAATCAAAGACACCTACTATATTGGACCAAACGGCACTTTTATCAACGTGTATCAGGTTGCCTACACCGATTCTACATTTTTTGCCGCCACCGCCAATGGTCTTTTAAAAGCTAATTACATTAGCGGCCTCTTAAATAATTTTCAAACCTGGAAAACCGTTAGCGCCATTCCTCCCGGAACCTATAACGGTGTGGTGAGATATACCAATAAAATAGTTGCAAATTATTCGCCTTATGCCGCTACAGGCATTGGTAATAAGGATACACTTTATGAATATAACGGTGTTACCTGGTCAAAAAGTACAATAAAGACCTTTCCGTACTATTTGGTAAAAATGTTCTCGGGATCGAATTACAATTATTTGAATGTACAGGATTATTTAGGTTACGAAACTTATAATTCGGCGGGAACCCGTATCGATTATCTTTTCAATTATTCCTATGGCTTTTCAAATATAAGTGATGTTTTTCCGGATTATTCGGGCCCATCGCCAACGTATTGGATAGCGGATAACAATTTTGGACTTATAGACGCGCGCGGTTCTTACCCTTATGCTCCCAATACCAAAATAACCATTAATGGCACACACAGTAATTACATTTCTAGTGTTTTTGTTTCTAACGGTAATGTGGTAACGTCGCCCACCACTGTTGATGAAGTGGGTTCCTTAAAATTTTCGCGCGAAGGATTGAATTATTATGATGGCAGCCAGTGGACGTACGTAAAAGAACAAGTTTATGATACCATTTACGATATGGATTACGCCCTCATTGATAAAAAAGACCCGACCCATTTATGGGCCACCAGCTGGAAGAACGGATTAATGGAATTTAAGAATGGTCAAATGGTTAACGTGTTCAATAGTTTTAACTCAGCTATTCCTTATTTTTCGGTTTTCCACGACTGGCATCGCAATGCTGGTTTGTGTTACGATAAGCATGATAATCTTTGGATAGCCAACAGTAACGTGTCTAATTTTTTATCAGTAAGAAAAGCCAATGGCACATTCCAGACTTTTGAATTTGCCAGCGGCACCCCAATGGCAGGAAGGGTGATGGCTGACAAGAATGATCAGATCTGGGTATTATTTCCACGCGGATCGGGCATTGCTGTTTTTAAGAATAATAATTTTGCCGCGCCTAACTCCTCCAACTTTAAAATACTTACCACCGATTCTTTAAAAGGCAGATTGCCCTCCTTGTATGTGAACTCTATTGTTGAGGATCTTGACGGACATATTTGGATAGGCACCACCCAAGGCGTGGCGGTGTTTTATTCGCCTGCTAATGTTACGGGTGGTGGCAATTACGATTGCCAGCAAATAAAAATAACACAAGATAACCATGTTCAGCTTTTATTGGAAACCGAAAAGGTGACCGCACTTGCCGTTGATGGCGCTAACCGAAAATGGGCCGGTACCGAATCGTCGGGCATATTTTGTTTTTCGCCCGATGGACAAACACAAATTTTTCATTTCACTAAAGATAATAGTCCGCTCTTTTCAAATAGCGTTATCGATCTTTCTTACGACGATGTTACCGGCGATATTTTTACCGCCACCGATCAGGGTTTACAATCGTACCGCACCGAAGTGGTAAAAGGCGACTCTAGTTTTAAAAATGTTCACGCCTATCCAAACCCTGTTAGACCAGGCTATGCGGGTACCGTTTTTGTAAAAGGGTTAATGGACCAATCCGTTGTTAAAATAACCGACGCGGCAGGTAATTTGGTTTGGGAAACAAAATCGCAGGGCGGTCAAATTGAATGGGGGCTCACTAACTTTGGCGGACAAAAAGTAGTATCGGGTGTGTATTTGGTATATTGCGCCACGACAGATGCCACTTCTAAAGCGGTTGCAAAAATTATGGTACTTAACTAATGTTAGAAAAAAGTGAAGGCATAGTTTTACAGAACATTAAGTACGCCGACAAAAAATCCATTCTTAAAATTTACACCCGCAATTTTGGTTTAATTACTTTTAATAGTTTTGTGAGCAATGCCCCTTCCTCTAAAACAAAACCGGCATTAGTGTTTCCTCTGAGTCAGGTAGAAATTTGCTTTTCAAATAAACAGAATCGTGACGTGCAGCAATTGGTAGAAACGCGAAGCCTTAATGTTTACAGCGATCTCAATAAAAATTACAGCAAATTAGGAATAGCGCAGTTTTTAAATGAAGTGCTTAATAAGTGCATTAAAGAACAATCGCCCAGCGAAGAATTGTTTGATTTTATTTGCGAAGGTTACAAATGGTTAGATGAGCAAACCGAAAATTATGGCAGTTTTCATATTTATTTTTTGTTTGAACTTACCAAGCATTTAGGTTTTGAACCGCACGATAATTACGAACCCGGTGTTTGCTATTTTGATACACGTGAAGGAAAATTTACGTCCATACAATTAAGTTTTCCGCTTGGTTTTGATAAAGCTCAGTCGGAGCTCTTACGGAAACTTTTCAATGCTGATCTGCTTCATGTCAATTTTACAAAAACCGAAAAAGCGGAACTGCTAGATTGTTTACTGGCTTATTACCGTTTGCACGTGGCGGGGTTTAATGAGGTAAGATCGTTGGAGGTATTGAAGGAGTTGTTTGCTTAAGCATATTCTTTTCTTGATCAAGAAAAGATCCAAGAGAAATCTACTTCCCATTCAGCAGCCAAGCGGCCGGGTCCATGGTTTTTTGGCCTTTCCAGATTTGAAGGTTCATGGCGGTTTTACCTTCGTCTTCATTATGCAAAATACTTCCAATGTTTTGTTTAACGGTTACTTTATCGCCACGTTTTACAAATACTTCGCCCAGGTTGGAGTACACGCTTAAATACTCGCCGTGTCGTATAATAACTAATTTTCCTCCGGTTGGCGATTCGGCAATACCCGTTACCTCTCCTGCAAAAACCGCCCTGGCCTGTGAACCCATGGAGGTGCAGATCTCCACACCGTTATTATTCATAATAAATCCTTTTATAGCAGGGTGTTCATGCTCGCCATACTCTTCGCAAATATAGCCTTTGGTTACAGGCCATGGTAACTTACCACGGTTGTTCGCAAAATCGTTGCTCAACTCCACTGCCTCTTCGCTTAATTCAGGAATTACCGGATCTTTTTTTACTTCCTTAACTACCGTTGGGTTTTCTTTTTCCTTAGGGTTTTTCTTGTTCACTTTTTCTTTTGCTTCTTTCGCTTTTTTAACGGCAAGTGCTTCAGCATCGGCCTTGGCAGCTTCTTCGGCTTTGCGCTTTATCTCCGCCTCTATCATCCGCTTAATGGCCAGTTGCAACATTTCTGCATCGCGTTTCTTTTTTTCGAGTTCGTTCTTCAATTCTTTTTCTTTTTGCTGTAACGCGGTTAACACCACTTCCTGATCGGATTTTTCTTTGGTTAAACTTCCCTTCTCTTCTTCTTCATTACCCAACAAAAGGTTTTTTTCGTGGCGGGTCTCTTTCAATTCATTTATTTTTTGAAGTAATAACGATTGGGCGGCTATAATTTCTTCGGCCTGTTTTTTACGGAATTGCGAATACTGTTGAAAATACTTTAACCGCATATATGCCTGGTTAAAATCGCCCGACGAAAATAAAAACACCAGCTTGCTATACGAATCCTGATTACGCTGAGCAAAATAGATCATCTTGGCGTAGTCGGCTTTTAACTTCGTGATATTCTGTTTTAATTTTTCGGTTTCCATTTGATTACGCTTAATGGCCCGGTTCAGTTGCGCGATCTCGGCATTGATAGTGGCGATAAGTTCTTCGCGTATCTCGATCTTTTTATTTAACGCTACCAACGAATTAAGAGAATTGTTTTTATGCGCCTTGGTCTCGTTCAACAACGAATTGATCTCATTGATCTCATCGTTCAGTTTTTTCTTTTTGTTCTCAAGCTCCTTTTTATCCTTATGGTTATCGGGATGATTGGTTTTGGTTTGTGCCTGCAATCCTGCAGAAAAAGAAAAGAAAAGAACCCCAATAAAAATGAGTGATAAAAAATTATTTAGGTTTCTTAACCTGTATCGGGTCATACTTATGCGGTATGTTTAAACTAAGCTTTTGTACCTGGTTTTTCTCTATACGAACATACTCAATTTTAAGGTTCACTTTCTTTTCGGCACTTATATCAATATTAACATCGTGTGGTGCATAAACCGAATCTTTTGCGTTAAAATTATCGTAGTGGGCAGTGAACATGCGATTGGTCTCCACATCAATAAATTCGTTTTTCAAAATTTTCCAGGTATCCGGATTGATCGTCATGGTTTGCAGGGATTTTTTGATCTGATCACCCTGGTTAATTCTTCTTAATCGCTTTTTACGTTCGGTACTTAATAAATAACGGCAATTGGTGCGATCGGTTACAGGCTTTAGTTTGGTTTCATCCTCATCATAAAACTCGGCGCTGTTTCCAAATAAAACCGCTTGCAACATATCAAAATCCAGATCGGCGTGTAACAGCTCATTGATGTAATTGAAGTCGCCCTTAAAGTATTGCTTTTTAACATATATTACCATTTTAACAGAGTCGCGGGTGATTAAAACCTTAGCCACATCAACCAGTGATAAAGCCTGAATGGTAATTAAAATGGCGCTGTCTTTTTTTCCCCTTACCCGGATATCAAAAGAGTTCTCTTCGCTATCAACTTTAGCGTTCACGTTTGCTTTGGCGTAGATCCAGGTATAATCGAAGGCATTTTCTTTTAGGTTTTTTATAAGCGCTTTCGAATTTTTGTAATCCAACCGGCATTTTCCCGCCAGCGAATCGGTCACCACCTCTGTCTTCTGAATTTTCTTTTTTGTTTTGCACGAAGTTATTACCGCAAATGTCAAGTAACAAGCGGCAAGAATTAGTATGTATTTAAAACTATTTTTAATCACTTAGTTTTTTGTCGTTGATCTTTTTTAAAAGCGATTCCGAATTGCCACCGGCCTCCTTTGCCTGGTTCCATTGTTTAAGTGCGTCTTGGGGTTTGCCAAGTTTAAATAACACATCACCATAATGCTCCAGTATCACTGGATTTTTACCGGCTTTTTTTGCGGCACGTTCGAGCCATTCCTCAGCGTCCTTAAATTTACCTTGTTGGTATAAGATCCATCCATAGGTATCGTTGTATCGCGGATTATCATGAGAAATTTCATTACTGCGCTTCGATAATTTTTCGGCCTTGTCCAGCTTTTCTTTTCGTAACGATAAATAATAACTGTAATTGTTCAACACGTCCACGTTATCCGGATCCACTTTAAGCGCGTCGTCAAAAGCCTTATCCGATCGCTCGTAATCCTTTAAATTATTATACGCCTCTCCTAAAAATTTGTAAAAGTCAAGCATCATGGGTTTATCGTCGTAAACAAATTCGAGGCCGTCGTTCAACGATTGCGCCGCTTTCTTATAATTTTTAAGAACCAGGTTAGAGAGCCCGTTATACAAATAACACTTTGGTTGCGTTGGAAATAATTCAATGGCCATGGCGCTGTGTTTTTCCAACGAATCATTTTGATTAAGTAAAGATTCAACTGCCAGTAATTGTCCCCATATGGCGTAGCGGCTCTTATCGTTATTAGCGGCTATTAAATAATGATCGCGTGCTTCTTGTATTCTTTTATCTCGCAACAAAAATTCGGCGTACATGCTGTGTGCTTCGGGTGAGGCAGGATGAACCTTGAGCATGATCTCACACAATTCATATCCCTTTGCTGTATACTCGGGATATTGCTCCGAAATCGAATAATAAGAGATCAATATTTTTGTTTTGGTCTCTATATCCAGATCAGGATTAGCGTAAGCAATTTTTAATTCATTGTGCGACTCCTCAGGCTTATTCTGGTCCTTATAATAATTGGCCAATGCTAAATGTACCGTTGGATTACCCGGATCAATACCCAGGATCTTATCATACACTTCTTTCGCTTTTTCAAACTGATTCATGTCCTCATAAAATTCGGCCAAATAAGTATAATACCTGGGTTCATCTTTATTGGTTTGTATCAGCTTTTTTAATTCGGCCTCCGACTCACTGTATTTTTTTTGTTCTTTTAAAAGTTTGATCTTGTTAAGCGTAAATGTTTCGTTGGTGCCAAAACGTTTTTCGAGTTCGTCATAAATTTTAAACGACCGCGAATAATTCCTGGCCAACGCGTATTCAATGGCCATTGATTCAAAATATTCGCTTTTTTCGGGAAAATATTTTACCAGTTTTTCGTATTGCTCTGCCGCCTGTTCGTACTGCCGTTTTATATGCAAACACTCAATATAAGCTAAATGATACCACTGATTTTTTGGATTAGCCTCAACACATTGTTTCGCCAAAACGGTTGATTCCTCAATTTTTTCCTCGTATCGTAACAGGTTTGACAATTCGTATTTAACTGGAATATTGTTAGGGTCCATGCGCTCACATTCTCTGAAATATTTCATGGCGCTTTCTGTTCTTCCGGCTAGACGTTCTTTACATCCGTCTATATAAAGGTTTTCAAGTCTTCTTCTATCGGTTTCACTAAGCTCTTCTGTTTTATGCTTTTTTCTTTTTTTCCAAAATTGCGAATAGCCAGGCACCGCGCCCGACATAAAAAGCGTAAGCGCGATCATTGAAATGCAGTATGGTATTCCTTTACGCAATGATCTGTGTGTAATCGCTAATGCTTAAATCGAGTGCCTTGCCTTTAACTTCAGCACCCTCGCCCATCATACTATTAGAAATAGTTGCCGAACTTATTTTGCAGGAAGCCTGAATAATTGAATTCTTTATAATGGAATTATCGGCAACCGAGTTGGCGCCAATACTCGCGTGCGGACCAATAATAGAATTAGTGATCTTAACATTATCTCCAATGTAACATGGTTCTATCACAATACTGTTTTCGATGCTGATCGTTTTTCCTTTTAGTCCGGGTTTTCCTTTATCAAATTCCAACAAACGCTGATTGGTATAAACTGTGGCGTCTTTATTGCCGCAATCCAACCACTCGGTAACCTTACCCGGAAAAAAAGCGGTACCTTTTGCTTTCATGTTTTCGAGCGCGTTGGTAAGTTGATACTCGCCCTTTTCTTTTATATCATTATCCAGTAAATGTTGCAATTCTTTTTTCAGATAATCGCCGTCTTTAAAATAATAAATGCCAATAATGGCCAGATCACTTACAAAGTTGGCCGGCTTTTCTACAAAATCGGTTATCACGCCCTTCTCGTTCAACTTAACTACTCCAAACTGACGGGGATCATCAATTTTTTGTACCCAAATAACCCCTTCCTTTTCGGTATCCATAACAAAATCGGCTTTAAATAACGTATCAGCAAAAGCCACAACTGTTTTTCCCTTAATGGCATCTTTGGCGCACATAATCGCGTGAGCGGTTCCTAAAGCTTTTTCCTGATAATAAATGCTTCCTTTTGCACCCTGACCTTCGGCAATTTTGATCAAACTTTGTTCCACTTCTTTTCCAAAATCAGGACCGATCACAAAGGCGATCTCATTTACTTTTTGTCCGCACACTTTGGTAATATCTTCCACAAGGCGTTGAACTATTGGTTTTCCGGCCACAGCAATTAAAGGTTTTGGAACAGTTAAAGTATGCGGGCGCATGCGTTTACCTTTACCCGCCATTGGAATGATGATCTGCATAGTTTTCTATAGCTATTGAACACAAATTTAGGGGATTTATTGGGATAAAGAACCCTTAAATAACCCTAAATGATGAATACTGTATTGTTTATATTGCGTAAATTAATTAAGTTTATTACTAATTAAGTCCCCCTAATGGGGTTAAGCCGGCTCAGAGAAATAATTTGAGTATAAAATAAAGGGCTTTTTTACGTAATTTTGCCATCTATCCTTTGACTTGAAAAAAGAACGATCGACATATTTTAGAGAGAGGGCCGTGCATCTAATACTATTTGTTGCTTTGGTATTCTTATTTTCCTGTAAAAATTCAGGGCCTGATATTATTTCGAGTTCCAACACTCAACAATCCAAAGCGCCCATTTATTACGGGGTTATGACGGTAAGCAAAAACGTATTGCTTGATGATGGATCGTTATCCAATCCCACCGGTGAATTACAGGCGCTTTTTTCGGCTAGTCCCTTAATTGCGAATAACGTTATTGGTTCTACTTCGCAGGATGTTGGGGCCGTAAGCATTAATAATATTTGGCTTAATAAAACCACAAAGGATGGTGTTACCTATTATGAAGCGCCATTAAATAATTTTTTGCAGTCGACCTATTTGTGTTCCATTAGCGGAGCCGATGATGTAAAACCTTTCAGTTACAAAATGGAAGCGGCTTTTCCAGATTATTTAGGATACAGTTTGTTACCGGATACCGTTAACACAAAATCTATTTTATTATTAAAATTGGCCGATATCACTAATGCCGATGAGGTAGAAATATTTATTACCGATCGCTTAACAAATACGCCCACCAAAAACGTGAGTACACAAGCGAAAACGGTATCTTTTAGTTTGTATGAATTAAGTCATCTTTCCGCTACTCCAACAGGTGTAATAGTGATCACTTGTTACAAAACCTTTTACGAGACCTTTAACGGAAAAAAATATAAATTCAGGTTAGGTTATAAAATGGAAAAATATAATGTGAGTATCATTTAATGAATATCTCTAAGCTCATAGTGTTTTTCACCTTCGCTTTTGTTTTTTCATCTTGCAAAAAAGATACCGCTAATCCTACCCCCGATAATACTACCAGTTCGCCAGCCGCTAATAAAAATATTTATTATGGTGTTCTCACGTCTTTTCAGTGGTCGTTACTAAATACAGGTTCTGCTACTTTAACTCCGGGTGGGGGAATTACTACCGCTATGTTTTCGTCGGTACCAATGGCGGGCAACAGCGCCATTTCGGGCACTACTTTAAATGGCGGTACTGTTTCTATAAGTGGGGTTACTTTAAAATTAATCAATACAGGAGGCATGATCTATTATAAAGACAGCACCAATACTTCCTTTGGTTTAGATCATAATTGGGTGGTTACAGGCGCCGGAAGTGTTCCGGCCATTAATTACAGTAACGGCGCCCCTTTCCCTTTGTTCACCGGCTATACCGGCTTGACCGATACCATTCACAAAGGACAAAACACTACGTTTGATCTGAATGGCGTTAGCGGTGCCGACGAAATTTCCATTTACATTAGCGATCTTACCAATTCTACAACGCTTAAAGAATTAGGTAGTGGTGTTACCACCGTTAGTTTTTCGCCAACCGAACTTAGCGCGCTCAACTCAACAAATAATGGCCAGATCGTGATCGAATTCCGAAAAAACAATTTTCAATTATTCGGTAATAAAACCTTTAAGTTTCAAAGCGGTTATCACTTTCAAAAAATGAATGTGATCATTAAACCATAAGGTGTTTTAAAAACTCCTCGGGACTAACGGCATTTTCCAAAGTGTATTCACCTATTTTAGTACGGCACAAGGCCGTTAAATGCGCTCCGCTTTTCAATTCTAATCCAAAGTCGCGGGCAATGCTTCTAATATAGGTTCCCTTACTGCAAACAATTCTAAAGTGTACTTCTGGTAAACTTATCCCGGTTATTTCGAATTCAGAGATTTCTATAGGCTTTGCCTTAAGCTCTACCGTTCCTCCGGCACGTGCAATATCATATGCCCTTTCGCCTTCTACTCTAACGGCACTATACAAAGGCGGAGTTTGCATTTGAGTTCCAGTAAATTTTTTAGCCGCTTCTTCAATCATTTCCTCTGTAATATGTTCGGTAGGAAAAGTAAAGTCAATTGCTTTCTCAAGATCAAAACAAGGCGTGGTAGCGCCAATAAAAAACGTACCGGTATATTCTTTTTTCTGATCCTGAAACGATTGGATCTCCTTTGTTTTTTTTCCGGTACAAATGATGAGAAGTCCGGTTGCTAAAGGATCAAGTGTGCCGGCGTGACCTATTTTAAGGTGCACAAATTTATTATCGATAAACAACGAAGGGTGCTTTTTTAAGCCGTGTTTTAATTTATTGACTGCCTGGAAAGAAGTCCAGGTAAGAGGTTTATTAATAAGGATTATTTCGCCGTTGTAAAAATTATGCATTTGGTTTCGCGAAGAGTCGCAAAGTTCGCAGAGGTTTTTTAGGATAACTTAGCGTACCCTGCGCCCCTGCGAGAAAAAATTAAACAACATTCAATGGAACTTTGAGTAAATATAAAATGATGAGGATCGCCCCCACTATTATTCTATACCAACCAAAACCACGGAAACCATTTTTATTGAGCATGTTTATGAAAAACTTAATAGCAAGCAGAGCTACTACAAATGCCACCACGTTTCCAAAAACCAACAGTGAAATTTCATTCCCACTTAAGCTAATTCCCTCCTTATAAAAATCCAACAATTTTTTAGCGGTAGCGGCAAACATGGTTGGAACAGCCAGAAAAAAAGAAAATTCGGCGGCGTTCTTACGCGTCAGTTTTTGTGTCATTCCGCCTATAATAGTGGCACCGCTACGACTAACGCCAGGAAAAAGCGCAAGGCACTGAAATAATCCTATTTTGAACGCTTTGGCAAACGAAATAGCTTCCTCATCATCCAAACTGTTCTTCGAAAACCATTTATCTACAAACAATAAAATTATTCCTCCAACAAAAAGTGCTACAGCAACTCCAAAAACATTTTCCAGAGCCGCGTCAATGTAATCTCCTAATAATATTCCCGCGATGGCGGCTGGAATAAAAGCGATAATTAATTTCAAATAAAAATTTATCGATTTAAAAAACCGTTTGAAGTACATCACAACCACCGATAAAATAGCGCCCAGCTGAATACAAATGGTAAACAATTTTACAAACGGTGTTGCTTCCAAGCCCAGTAACGCTGTAGTGATCATCATATGCCCTGTAGAAGAAACAGGCAAGAATTCGGTTAATCCTTCAATGATGGCAATAAGCAATGCGTCCCAATAACTCATAGATCTATTTTACCTCTTTAACGCTATAAATAAAATAATCGGTATCACCCTGCCAGAAAAAATTTTTAAATACCTGTTTGTATTCAATTACTATTCTGTCGCCTTGTTTTTGTTCCAATTGTTTGTAGATAGCCTCATCAGAACGAAAAACCGAAAAGTGAAAAATCTGTGGGGCCACCAGCATGGCACCGGCTCCTTCGCTAAAACCGCCAATATATAATTCGCCTTCGTAGGTTTTAAAAAAATAACCGCGTTTTGAGATCTTGATCAAAACACCCGAACGCGAACCTTCGCTGTAAGTTAATCCGCAAATAAAATAATAAGCCGTTCCGGCTAATGCCAGGATCAATAAACTGATGAGCAAGAATTTTCGTATTCCCCTTCCTTTTTTAGGAGGCGTTACAGGTTTGGATGAAGATGATAAAGGTTCTGACAAAATAATTATTTGGTTTCACTTTCGGTTTTTTTAGATCGCCACATAATACCTACAATTACAACCACAAAACCTAATAAACAAACCATAGGAGCTATGGTTATGCGCTGCGCGTCAAAAACAGATGGGTTAAACACATTGGGATCATCACTTCCACCGCCGATCATTAAAATATAACCCAGTGCGATCAAGCCTAAACCGGCCAAAAAAATGAGGTAATTTTGCTTTGAAAATGTGGTCTTCATAAAACTGAATTTAATTCCCTTTATTCAATGCAAATCTACTAAAATTATTGAGTATTTAGCTGCCTGTTTTTCGTTAAAATTTCGTAATATTGCTCTTTACACTAGCCCATAAAAGGCTCATAATTTTTAATATGCCAAAAGTTGCTTTAATTACAGGTGTTACCGGACAAGACGGTGCTTATTTAGCTGAGTTTTTATTGAATAAAGGTTACGAAGTTCACGGGGTAAAGCGCCGCAGTTCAATGTTCAATACCGATCGTATCGATCATTTATATCACGATCTTCACGAAAAGAACGTACAGTTTAAACTGCATTACGGCGACCTTACCGATAGTACCAACCTTATACGAATTGTTCAGGAGGTACAACCCGATGAAATTTACAACCTGGCAGCACAAAGTCACGTTAAAGTTAGTTTTGAAACTCCCGAATATACGGCCAATGCCGATGCTATAGGCGCTTTAAGGATCTTAGAAGCCATACGCATTTTAGGTTTGGAAAAGAAAACAGCGTTTTATCAAGCAGGTACATCGAAATGTTTGGATTGGTACAGGAAGTTCCACAAAAAACAACGCCTTTTTATCCACGCAGTCCCTACGGTGTCGCAAAAGTTTACGCATATTGGATCACTAAAAATTACCGCGAAGCTTACGGCATGTTTGCCTGCAATGGTATTTTATTTAATCACGAAAGTCCGGTTAGAGGTGAAACATTTGTTACCCGCAAGATCACCCGTGCCGCCGCAAAAATAAGTTTAGGAATGCAGGAAAAATTATTTATGGGTAACATTGATGCCGAGCGTGATTGGGGACATGCCCAGGATTACGTAGAGGGTATGTGGATGATGATGCAGCAAAAAGAACCCGATGATTTTGTTTTAGCTACCGGTGTTAAGATCACCGTTCGTAAATTCATTGAGCTCGCTTTTGCCGAAGTAGGAATAACCATAGAGTGGAAAGGCAAAGACGCGAGTGAAAAAGGCATTAACAAAGCTACCGGAAAAACCGTTATTGAGATCGACGAAAAATATTTCAGACCGGCCGAAGTTGATCTTTTGGTTGGCGATGCTACTAAAGCCAAAACAAAATTAGGATGGGTTGCCAAAAGAACCGTTCAGCAATTATGCAAAGAGATGGTGGCAAGCGATCTTGAGATCTTTAAGCGCGATAAATATTTACTCGAAGGGGGACATAATGTTTTAAACCAGCACGAGTAAACAATTCTTATTTGCAGTAAATCTTTATTGAATGGAATTAGGTGCTAAAATATATATTGCGGGACACAAAGGTATGGTGGGTTCTGCCATCATGCGTCGCCTCCAAAAAGAAGGGTACAAAAATCTGATCACGCGATCTTCTGCCGAATTGGATCTGAAAAATCAACGCGCCGTTAGTGATTTTTTTTCGAGCGAAAAGCCCGAATACGTTTTTTTAGCCGCTGCAAAAGTAGGCGGTATTCAGGCCAACAATACCTTTAGAGCCGATTTTATTTATGAGAATTTGATGATCCAGAACAATGTGATCCATTCTTCGTATGAGAACGGCGTAAAAAAATTAATGTTCTTGGGTTCATCATGCATTTATCCTAAGATGGCGCCTCAGCCTTTAAAAGAAGAATATTTACTGACCGGTCTTTTAGAAGACACCAATGAGCCTTATGCCATTGCCAAAATTGCCGGTATAAAAATGTGTGAGTCGTATAAACGGCAATATGGTTGCAACTTTATTTCGGTTATGCCCACCAATTTGTATGGCCCTAATGATAATTACAACCTTAACAATTCGCATGTGTTGCCGGCATTGATAAGAAAATTTCACGAAGGCAAAGAAAAAAAATCGCCATCGGTTGAGATGTGGGGAAGCGGTTCACCAATGCGCGAGTTTTTACATGCCGACGATCTTGGTGATGCGTGCTTGCACTTGATGAAAAATTACGACGGACAAAAAATTGTGAATGTGGGAACAGGGGTTGACCTCACTATTAAAGATCTGGCGCTGCTAGTTCAAAAAATAGTTGGTTACACCGGCGAAATAAAACACGACCTCTCTAAACCGGATGGTACACCACGCAAGCTAATGGATGTTTCGTTTTTGCATAGCCTTGGCTGGAAACATAAGATCGGTCTGGAAACCGGGATCAAAATGGTTTATGAAGATTTCAAGAAAAAAGAAGGCGTTAAAGTATGGTGAAAATTAATAATGCAGAATTAAGAATTAAGAATGTTTATCCTTGAGAATAAACTTATCTATATCTACTAAAACTGCATTCTGCATTTTGCATCTTGCATTTTGCATTTCCAAAGCGCAATTCTACAATTTACCAAACGACTACCATTACGCCTTATTAACCGAAAGGCAATTAGCCGAGTCCGATTCTTCCATTCATACAAGTGTTAAACCGTACATTCATTTTTATTCAGATAAATATGTTCACGTTATCGATAGCCATAAAGTGTTTCGTTTTATTACCGACGATCCCGCCCTTGATAAAGTTTTTTTTGAACACCTGCTTCAGGTAAAAGATCAGGAAAAGAAATACCGGTTCTCGGTTGATCCGCTCTTTAATATAGAGTTAGGTAAAGACCGTTATGACACGCTTAATAGAATATTATCCACCAATACACGCGGCTTTATAGCCTCGGGTTATATTGGAAAGGATTTTTATTTTGAATCCATGTTTGCCGAAACGCAATCGTATTTTCCGAATTATGTGGTCGACTTCAATAATCAAACGCAGGTTGTTCCGGGACAGGGCCGCTTTAAAAAATTTAAAACATCGGGTTACGATTATGCCTGGTCGTCGGGATTCTTTTCTTATCAACCCTGGAAGAATGTGAACATTCAGGCCGGGCATGGCAAACAAAAACTAGGAAATGGCTATCGGTCATTGTTACTTAGCGACAACGCCTTTAATTATCCTTATGCACGAATTACGCAACAATGGTTTAAGGGAAGGTTGCAGTACACAAACGATACCGCACGCTTTGTGTTGTTGAATTTAGATTCGGCCAGTGAAAATTCCACCGGAACCGGGCATACACTCTTTCAAAAAAGGCCGCCTTTCAACAACTAACTTTAAATTTAACCAAGTGGCTCAATGTGGGATTTTTTCAGGGTATGATCTGGCAAACCGGTGATAAAACAAATACACAGCACCTCGACTGGCAATATTTTAATCCCATTATATTTACCAATTTACAGCAATACGGTTTAAATAATAAGAACAACATTTTGATCGGTGGCGATATTAATATTAAGATCACTAAAAAACTGAGTATATATGGTCAAATCATGGCCGATGACCTCAGCAACACACAAAAAACAGGCAATGGGTTTGGCTATCAGGCAGGCTTCCGGTATTTTGACGCCTTTAAAATCAAAAAACTGTTCTTGCAGGCCGAGTTCAATAACGTTACCGAAACCGCTTATAATAGTCCAATTACCACCAACGGCGTTAACCAAAGTTATTCGCACTATCATCAAAATCTTGCGTTTACCCCGGGATATGGTAAAGAATTTGTGGGAATCTGTGATTATAAATTTAAACGCTTCTTTTTAAATGCCCGTTATAATTACCAGTTGTATACTTATCAGAATTATGATCTGTTTTTCAATCAAATTATTAACTTTAAACTTGGTTACACCATTAACCCTGCATACAACGCCAACATTAGTTTAGGCATAACTTACAGGGCACAGGATTTTTTTGGATTTAACGCCTCCAACAATAATACGGCGTATATATATTTAAGTTTTAAAACCAGTTTGTACAATACTTATTTTGATTTTTAAATGGTATTATTAATTTTAGTATTTATAACCGCTTTCATAGTAGTGTTGTACTCCACTCCCGCTATTATTAAAGTTGCTATACTTAAAAATCTCATCGACCTTCCAACCGAGGACCGTAAGATCCATAAACGCGCCGTGCCTACCATTGGCGGTATCATTATTTATGCCGCTACGTTATTTTCATTCTCGCTTTGGTTCAATATTGACGAATTACACGAATACGATCAGATATACGCTTCTGTAAAAGAATTTAAAATTTTGATCGCTACCAGTCTGGTGTTATTCTTTGTTGGCGTAAAAGACGACATTGTTGGAACAGCGCCTGTAAAAAAATTATTTGCACACGTAATAGTTGGATTGATCTTGATTTTAATGGGAGAAATAAAAATTACCGGCTTACATGGTGTATTTGGCGTAGAACGGATCCCTGATTGGGGAAGCGTGTTTTTATCGCTCTTCACCTACATTGTGGTAGTAAACGCGTTAAATTTAATTGATGGTGTTGACGGACTCGCTGCCGGCGTTGGATTTATTGCAACGATGATCTTTGGCGTTTGGTTTGTGTTTGCCAATGAATATACCCTTGCTTCCTTATCTTTTTCAATGGCAGGTGCGCTTTTAGGATTTCTAGTCTTTAATTTTTCGCCGGCCAAGATCTTTATGGGCGATTCGGGTTCGCTCATAATTGGTATGTTTATTTACGTATTAAGTACCAAGCTCATTGAATTTCCGGTTGACCGGCTCGACAGTTTTTGGGTGCACATTTCAAATCCGGTATTTGCCATTGCAGCGGTGGTTTATCCTTTAACCGATACGCTTCGCATTTTTATTATCAGGGCCATTAAAGGGCAATCGCCTTTCTCGGCCGATCGTAACCATATACATCACCGCTTAATTGATTGCGGTTTTTCGCACGCCAAAACGGTAATTATTATTTACGCCTTTAGTGTTTTAACCATTGGCGCCTCGTTGCTAAGCTATTTTTTAAATCCAACACTTTCGTTAGTATCGGTGATCGCTTGTAGCGGTATTTTTATCATATGGGTAACTTTTATTTTTAAAAAGAATTCTACAAAAATTGCTGAAGAGAAACCCGTATAGTCTCCTGCTCCTTTTTTTATTTATTATTGAGGGAAGTTGTTTTTCTCAATACGATCCCATTGCGCGAAATATTTTTTTGAATCAGGAAACGCAACAAATAATTGACGAATGGAATATAAGATATCCCAATACGCAATTTCATAGCAGCTTCAGGCCTTACCTCACCGGTTCTCTCAAGGCGTTCAACGATACTTGTTCGCCATATAATCACTACCTCATAAAGAACTTTTTTTTAAGTAAAACCCTTAACGACCAACCGCAAAAACGGAACCAATATAATTTTCAGTTCTTACCCATAATCGATCTGCAAACGGGTTACGACATGCTGCAAAAGAAAAGCGTAAATGAACTGATAGGCGGAACGCACGTAAAGCTTAACATTAATAATGATTTTACTTTGGCAGGAACGATCATTGGCGGTCAGGTGTCCTATCCCTTCTTAACCGACACTTTTGTAAAAAGCAACATGCTTATTCCGGGCATGGGAATGGCTTACAAAGCGGGAAATACTTCTTACAGCTTTGCCAACTTTAGCGGTTATGCTTCGTATTCACCCAACAGGATCTTTAATTTTCAATTGGGTAAAGACAAACATTTTTTAGGAGATGGTTATCGTTCATTACTGCTATCCGACGTTGCCAATAATTATCCGTATTTCCGAACCACGGCTAACATCTGGCACTTACAATACAGCGTTTGGTATAGTATGTTGAACGACATCTCAAAAACGAATGGCTTTATTGATAAGGCCCAAACCAAATTTGCTACGATGCATTATTTAAGTTGGAATGCCCTTAAACAATTGAACATCTCTTTTTTCGAAAACATTGTTTGGCAGGGCTCCGACACCAATCGTAACCGGGGGTTTGATGTTAATTATCTTAGTCCACTCGTGTTCTTTCGTCCCCAAGAATATTCGGTAGGTTCTCCCGATAATGCTTTTATGGGATTGAATATTTCTTCGAAGCTTTTTAAGTGTGTTAAACTTTATGGGCAGCTGGCCATTGATGAATTTAATCTCACACAAATAAAAGCGCGAACAGGATGGTGGGCCAACAAACAGGGCTGGCAATTAGGAATAAAATATGTGAATGCTTTAAATGTAAAAGGTTTAACCTTGCAAGCCGAATATAACGAAGTGAGGCCCTACACCTATTCACACGCTTCTCCTTTACAAAATTATTCGCATTACGGTCAGCCGCTGGCGCATCCATTTGGTGCCAACTTTCACGAGTCGCTCGGATTTATTTCATATCGTAAAAACCGATGGATGTTTAGTATGCAGGGCGTTTATGCCATCATTGGTAAAGATAGTACCGGTGCTTCTAACGTTGGACAAAACATTTTCTTATCGTATAACACCCATCCAAAAGAATACGGTAATTACACCGATCAGGGCGTAAGATCGGTTTTTATGCAAAGTGATATCCGTTTTACTTACATTATTATTCCGCAAATGAATTTACGGGTTGAGCTGGGATACATTCAGAGAAACGAATCCAACGCCAAAGGTTATATTTTACAGAATCCTTATTTTTATTTTGGAATTAAAACCAGTATCTGGAATTTTTATCGCGACTATTAAAGTTTTACAATATGACAAGCAGAAGAAATTTTTTAAAACTATCAGCGCTCACAGCCTCTTTATTGACCTTCAATAAAAGCAAAGCGGTTGAAAAAATTGCTGGTGCAGGAACAAAACAAATTAAACCCGTTGTGCTTTCTACCTGGAAACATGGCGTGGCCGCCAATGAAGGCGCGTGGAAAGTGTTATCGGCAAACGGTACCGCGCTTGATGCCGTTGAACAAGGCGTAATGGTTACCGAAGATGATCTTACCAATTTAAGTGTAGGATTAGGCGGCTTGCCCGATCGCGATGGATTTGTTACGCTTGACGCAAGCATCATGGATGAAAAAGGAAGATGCGGCGCTGTGGCATTTTTACAACGGATAAAACATCCCATCAGCGTAGCGCGAATGGTGATGGAAAAAACACCACACGTTTTAATAGTAGGAAAAGGCGCTCAAAAATTTGCACTCGAAAACGGTTTTCAATTAGAACCCGAAAAATTATCGCCCGAAGCTGATAAAGCTTATAAAGAATGGCTGAATAAAAGCGAATACAAGCCAAAAATGAATATAGAGAATCACGACACTATTGGCATGATTGCTCTCGATGCTAATGGCAATCTTTCGGGTTCGTGCACCACCAGTGGCTTAGCTTATAAAATTCACGGGCGCGTTGGCGATTCACCAATTATCGGCGCCGGAATGTATGTAGATAATGAAGTGGGAGCAGCCTGCGCAACCGGAGTGGGCGAGACCGTTTTACGCGTCTGTGGTTCGTATTTGGTAGTAGAATTAATGCGCCAGGGATTTTCACCAGCTGAAGCCTGTAAAAAAGCCATTGATCGTTTGGTTTCAAAAAACCCTAATTATAAAGATGTACAAGTGGGTTTTTTAGCTTTGAATAAAAAAGGAGAGTACGGCTCTTTCGCTTTGCAAAAAGGATTCAATTACGCCGTATATACTCCCGAAATAAAAAATCAGCTGGTCGATTCAAAAAGTTTATTGTAATTTTTTGAAAAGCCTTTTAGAAATAGCTTGTTTTAATATTGAATCCTGCCTCATTGCCCAAAACGCGGGTGCACACAGAATAGAATTTTGCAGTGATCGTTTAACAGGTGGTGTTACACCTTCGCGGGAAGAAATAATTAAAGCTCGTACTCTCATAAAAATTCCTTTGTTCGTTATGATCCGTCCCCGCGGCGGCGATTTTGTTTTTACCAATGAGGAAAAAGAAAAAATGAAAGCCGATGTTTTGTTTTGTAAAGATCAAAAGATCGACGGGATCGTTTTTGGGGCGCTAACAGTAGAGGATCACATTGATGAAGTATTTTGCAAAGAAATAATTGCGATGGCTTATCCCCTACCCGTTACTTTTCACAGGGCCATTGATCATTGTTTAGATCTGCAAAAAGCATTTGAGACACTCATCCAACTACGCATCGACAGGGTATTAACTTCCGGAGGTCAAGCAACGGCTCTAGAAGGAATTTCCATTCTTAAAACACTACAAACCACTTTTGGATCTAAAATAACCATCATGCCCGGTGGCGGGATCCGTTCCAATAACATCTCTCAACTTATCAAAAAAACCGGCTGTAAAGAATTTCATTCGGCAGCAATAATTGCTAATTCCTCTCTCATCAACAGCGAAGAAATTGAAAAAATGAAGGTCATTTGCATTAATGCAGATAATTCGTAAATTCATCCCCATGAAGAAAACTATACTAATTATCCTCTCCGCTTTTTGTTCCTCCCTTTATTCTCAAAATTATTGTCAATCGGTAAACCCTTTTATCGGAACCGGCGGACATGGTCATACTTTTCCAGGGGCAGTACTCCCGTTCGGAATGGTAGCCTTGAGTCCTGATACCCGAGCCGATGGTAGCTGGGATGGTTGTGGCGGCTATCATTACAGTGATAGTGTTATTTATGGTTTTTCACACACACATTTAAGCGGTACCGGTTGCAGCGATTATGGTGATGTTTTAATTATGCCGATGGTAGGTGAACCCAGCATCGATAATAAAGTTTATTCTTCGCGTTTTTCGCACTTAAAAGAAAAAGCAAGTCCTGGTTTTTATCAGGTAACGCTTGATGACGATAACATCAAAGCCGAACTAAGCGCTACATTAAGAACAGGATTTCACCGTTACACATTTCCTAAAACCGATAAGGCCAGTATAATCGTTGATCTGAAACACCGCGATAAAACATTAGATTGTAATCTTAATATTGTAGATAAAGTAACTGTTACCGGTTTTCGTACCAGCGAGGCATTTGCAAAAGAACAGAAAGTATATTTTGCCATCCGTTTTTCGAAACCTTTCAAAAAAATGCAATACGCTACCGGAAAAAGATTGACCGAGGTGCTTAATGAAACCTATAAAGACAAAGCCGAGGGCGCGGCATTTGAGTTTGATGCCAATGATGGTAATCCAATTATGATTCAAGTGGCCATCTCTAACACAGGTGTTGAAGGCGCGTTAAAAAATCTGGCGGCAGAAGCTCAGCATTGGGGATTTGAAAAATACAAGTTAGATGCCGAAGCGGCCTGGAACAGAGAACTATCAAAAATTCAGATCACCACTGACAACAAGGATGATCAAACCATTTTTTATACGGCACTGTATCATTGCATGATCCATCCTAGCATTAACATGGATGCCGATGGACAATACCGCGGACGCGATAACAAATTGCATAAAGCTAACGGTTTCACCTACTACTCCGTGTTTTCACTATGGGATACGTTCAGGAGTTTACATCCGTTATTTACCATTATCGATCCCGAGCGAACCAGAGATTTTATTAAAACTTTTTTACAGCAATATTCAGAAGTGGGTCGTTTACCGGTGTGGGAATTATCGGGTAACGAAACCAATTGCATGATCGGCTATCACGCTGTTTCCGTTATAACAGACGCATACATTAAAGGCATTCATGGTTACGACAGTTCTTTTATTTTTACCGCATTAAAAGCGTCGGCTAATTTTACCAATAACGGAATTCCGGCTTACAAAAATGGCGGCTATCTTCAAATGGATGATGAATCGGAAAGCGTTTCAAAAACACTCGAATATGCCTACGACGATTGGTGTATCGCGAAATTCGCTTCCAAATTAAATAAGCAGGACGATTACGTTAATTATATACGCCGGGCCCAATCTTACAAAAATGTTTTTGACCCAACTACCGGATTTATGCGTCCGCGTAAGAACGGTAGTTGGTTAAGTCCTTTTAATCCTAAAGAAGTGAATAACCATTTTACGGAGGCCAATAGCTGGCAATATTCGTTTTTTGTGCCACACGATATTACAGGGTTAATTCAATTATATGGCGGCGACAAAAAATTTGAAGAAAAATTAGATAGTTTATTTTTAACGGGCAGTAAAACATCAGGCCGCGAACAAGCAGATATTACCGGCCTTATCGGTCAATACGCTCAGGGCAACGAACCAAGTCACCACATGGCTTACTTATATAATTATTGTGGCAAACCGCAAAAAACCATTGAGAAAGTAAACACCATTTTAAGTTTTTATAAAAATTCGCCCGAGGGATTGATCGGCAACGATGATTGCGGAGCTTTAAGTGCCTGGTACGTTTTTAGTTCTATGGGCTTGTATCCTGTTTGTCCGGGCTCAACCGAATACGCTTTAGGCGCTCCTATTTTTAAAACTGTAACCATTAACCTCGAGAATTGGAAAAAATTTGAAATAAGTACCAAAGGCAAAACTTCAGCGGCAAAATACGTGAGTGATATTACCATTAATGGCAAGAACAAAAAACGCCCTGCTATTAATCATTTCGATATAGTTAGCGGTGGCAGCTTAGTGTTTGGGTTTACCGATAAAAATGATGAGACAACTAATTACGGTGTATCACCAGCCGACAGGCCGCGTTCACACATTAAAGACACTTCTATTGTGCTTAATCCGATCATTGATGGTAAAAGCAAATCGTTTAAAGATAAGCAGGATGTAAGGATCACACAGAATAACGAAACGGGCGCCAAGATCTATTATACTGTTAACGGAACAGAACCCACAAAAAAATCAACCCTTTATGCAAAATCTTTTTTAATTGATAAATCGTGCGTGGTGAAGGCACGGGTTTATTTAGGAAACGACAGCAGTAAAACAACCACCGCTTCGTTCTATAAAATGCCTCATAACTGGAAAATTACGATTGCTTCTTCTTATAACAAACAATACACCGCCGGCGGCGATGAAGGGATCATTGACGGTATTTATGGCGATATCAATTGGCGTAAAGGCGAATGGCAGGGTTACCAGGGACAGGATTTTGAATGTGTGATAGACCTCGGAGCAGCAAAACCGGTTTCCAGTTTTTCGTCAAACTATTTACAAGATACCCGTTCGTGGATCGTTTTTCCGAATGAAGTAGAATATTTCATTTCGGCTGATGGAAAAAATTTTAAGTCGGTGGGGAAAGTAACCAACGACGTTAAAGCCGATAATTATGATACCCAGCTAAAGAAATTTGATCTTAGTGCCGATAAACCGCAAACCGCCAAATTTGTAAAAGTGGTTGCTAAAAACTTTGGTAAATTACCTGAATGGCATGCCGGAGCAGGTGGCGACGCCTTTATTTTTATTGATGAGATAAACGTAAAATAAGCGCCAAATCTTACTACCTTTGTAAGGTGTTTAAACGCCTTTTAATATTAATTGTTTTCGTTGCATCATCAACAGGTTGTACGCTTTTTCAAAAGAACATTTCGAAGCCCGTTACTATTAAATTCTCTGATCTTAATTTCATTGCCTCTGTAAGCGGTCCATCGATCGGCGCCAAATATATCAACGCCGCTTCGCCGCAGGCTTACACGGGTAAATTTTTAAGCACATTTGAAAGTACTGCCAAAAGCACAGCCAACGTTACCTACGATAATAATGCTACCAACGCCGATTTCATTTTAACCGTAAAACATTTAAGGATCGGTGAAAGTTCCTTTACTCAAAAGATAAATGATGCTAAATCGCAATATAACGGACAGGAGGTAACGCTTAGTCAGGTTGAATGCTCGGCGGAAGTAGAAGTGTTTGATGTAAAAAACAATAAAGCTTTAAGGACCTGTTATGCCAATAGAAATAAAGCAGAAAAAGTGACCAATAACCGCGATCTGGGCGATCTGGTTACCGGCGGAAATAAAGATCATACGAAATATCATACTAAATTAATGCGCGACGATATTTGTGAGGATTTTGCCAGTGATCTTGGAAGACGGATCTTTGTTCACCTAACTAAACGCATTTCAAAAGCCATTTAATGAGTGACGCCAAAAAATATTGCAACAGCTTAACTTCCTACTCACGCTTTTTAACGCGCGAAGTAAAGATCGGTAACCTTTCACTGGGCGCTCACCATCCTATTCGTTTACAAAGTATGACCACTACCGACACTATGGATACATTGGCTACGGTAGAGCAAAGCATACGAATGATCAACGCCGGATGCGAATTAGTTCGAATTACTGCGCCCAGCTTAAACGAAGCAAAAAATTTAGAGGTCATAAAAAAAGAACTGGTAACAAGAGGATACAACACCCCTATTTGTGCCGATATACATTTTACACCCAATGCCGCTGAATGGGCTGCACGCATTGTCGAAAAGGTTCGTGTAAACCCCGGAAATTACGCCGATAAAAAGAAATTTGAGACCATTGATTATACCGATTCGGGTTACGAAGCGGAATTGGAACGCATCCGCAATCGTTTTACCCCGCTTGTACAAATTTGTAAGGAGTACGGAACCGCTATGCGTATCGGTACCAATCACGGATCACTCAGCGATCGCATCTTGAGTCGTTATGGCGACACGCCTTTAGGAATGGTAGAAAGCGCGTTGGAATTTTTAAGGATCTGCGAGGAAAATAATTATTACAACATAGTTCTATCCATGAAAGCCAGCAATACGCAGGTGATGGTACAGGCCTACCGACTGTTAGTTGCAAAAATGATAGAGACCAACCGAAATTATCCTTTGCATCTTGGCGTTACAGAAGCCGGCGACGGAGAAGATGGTAGAATTAAATCGGCGGTTGGCATTGGAACCCTATTAGAGGATGGTTTGGGAGATACCATACGTGTTTCATTAACAGAAGAACCCGAATTTGAAATTCCGGTAGCAAAAATTTTAGCGAATAGGTACGTCGATAGAAAAAGTCATCATCCAATTCCCGAATTACAAACTACCACCAAACTTTCTTACGACCCATTTGAATATGAAAGAAGAAAAACCAGAGAAGTAATTAATATAGGCCAACATAACGTTCCCAGAGTGATCGCCGATTATAGTCATAAAGAAAATATAACGCCCGCGAGTTTTTTTGGAGTGGGATATAATTATTCCAAACAGCTCGACAAATGGAATTTGAGCGATATGGCGGTAGATTATATTTATTGCGGTGATAACAATGTTGATTTTGAAATTCCGGGGACCCTTGGACTGATCTATAATTTTGAGATTTGGAAAAAGCATCACGAAAAAGATCGTTACTATCCTTTGTTTGAAGGTGAAGACTATTTTAGAAGTCAGCAACGCTCGGCGCAACTGAATTTCGTTCAGGTTGAAATTGAAGTTCTCACTAAACAATTCGTTGAAAAAATAAGCAAGGAAAAAAATTGCGTATTGGTGCTCGACACTTTTAACGATCATGCCATGCCTGAATTGCGAAGAATGGTTTTAGAATTAGAGTTGAATAAATGTGATATACCTGTCATCATTAAAAGCAATTATTCGGAACTTAACGAATCTGAATTTCAATTGTATTCTTCAACCGACATTGGTGGTTTATTCATTGACGGGTTTGGAGACGGTATATGGATAAGTCAGAAAGATTGCGTTTCTACACAAGTTTGTAACTCTACTTCATTCGGAATATTACAAGCAACCCGTACCCGTATCAGTAAAACCGAATACATTTCTTGCCCGAGTTGCGGACGAACGTTGTTTGATCTTCAGGAAACCACTCAAAAAATTCGCGAGCGCACTGATCATTTAAAGGGAATTAAGATCGGGATCATGGGTTGTATTGTAAATGGCCCCGGCGAAATGGCCGATGCCGATTATGGGTATGTGGGTACCGGGGTTGGGAAAATTTCCTTATACAAAGGAAAAGTGGTGGTGAAGAAAAACGTGAACAGCGATTCGGCCGTTGATGAATTGATCTCTTTAATAAAAGAGAACGGCGATTGGGTTGAGAAAGTTTAATCCGTAGAACGAAGCCAGTTCGGTTTTAATTTTTTGTCCTATATCCTACTCTAACTCTCGGTTTCTCCTTTTTACCAGGTTTTTCTATTAACTCATCTAAATACTGAAATACTAATTCAATGTTCTGGGTATTATTATTTAGTTTCTTTTTTATCTGCTCAATTTCTAGCCGCAATTCAGTATTATCAGAAAGCATTTGGCGAATCTTTGTGAAAATTCTTATGATCTGAATATTTACCTTAATGGCGCGTTCACTCTTTAAAACACTGGAAAGCATGGCTACGCCTTGCTCAGTAAATGCCATAGGAAGATACTTCAAATTACTCCCTCTTTTCAAGGTCGCAAATTGCGACCTTGAAACTTCAGCCTCTGCTTTAGTTAATTCAAACATAAAATCGCCTGGGAATCGAGTTATATTTCTTTTTACAGCCTCCTTTAACCTTCGGGTTTCTACTCCATAAAGTTTAGCAAGGTCGCTATCCAACATCACTTTTTGTGCCCTAAAAACGTATATTTTATTGGTAATTATTTCATCGGCTATAATTATTCCTTTCTCGCTTTTTCTCATCTTACTGATTTAAAGGTCAAAAGTAATATCAGAAGTCTAAATGCATTGCTATGATTTGTAGCAATTTGGTAAAAAACTTCTTTAGGGTCGCAATTTATGACCATCAAAACCACGTTTTTCATTGATATTTAGCATTTGTTTTAACCCCCTTTTTCTCTTAAATTTGTTTGTTATACTTCTTAAAGTAGTATCATGGAAAATAAAAATTTTGAAACCCTTTTTGAAAGCAAACTTTCAAAGAATGATGTGATAGAACCGAAAGATTGGATGCCGGATAACTACCGCAAACATTTGATCCGTCAGATCTCGCAACACGCCCATTCTGAAATTGTGGGAATGTTGCCTGAAGGAAACTGGATCACCCGCGCCCCAAGCTTAAGAGCAAAATTAGTTTTACTTGCAAAAGTGCAGGATGAGGGCGGACACGGTTTATATTTATATACAGCTGCCGAAACATTAGGCATTAGCCGTGATGAATTGTTAGAGGCCTTACACACCGGTAAAGCAAAATATTCTTCTATTTTTAATTATCCTACTTTAACCTGGGCCGACATTGGCGCCATTGGATGGTTAGTAGACGGTGCCGCCATTATGAATCAGGTAATGTTGCAACGTACTTCTTACGGACCATATGCCCGCGCCATGGTTAGAATTTGTAAAGAAGAAAGTTTTCATCAGCGCCAGGGTTATGAGATCATGACCCATTTATCGTTCGGAACTAAAGAACAAAAAGAAATGGCGCAGGATGCCTTAAACCGTTGGTGGTATCCAACCTTAATGATGTTTGGCCCACCGGATATCGAATCTCCTAATAGCGAAAACGCGTTGAAGTGGAGAATTAAGAGAGAAAGCAATGATCAGTTACGTCAGCGTTTTGTGAATCAAACCGTAGCGCAGGTGGAATACCTGGGATTAACCGTACCTGACAAAAATTTAAAATGGAACGAAAGCAAAAAAGGTTACGATTTTTCGGAACCCGATTGGAAAGAATTTAAAAACGTGATCAGCGGCAACGGCCCTTGCAATAAAGAACGTTTAGGCGCAAGGGTAGACGCACATAAAAAAGGTGAATGGGTTAGAGCTGCAGCAGCGGCTTATGCCAAAAAACATAAAGAGGCAATGGCCGCTTAATAAAAATAAATAACTACGAACTAAACTATGAGCGATTCACAAGGACCAATTTGGGAAGTATTTGTACAAAAAAAAGCAGGACAACCTTTTGTACATTGCGGCAGTTTGCACGCATTTGACAAAGAGATGGCGTTGCAAAACGCGCGGGATCTATACACCAGAAGAAACGAAGGCATGGCCCTATGGGTGGTGTTATCAAGCGCTATTGTTGCCAGCAGTCCGGAAGACATGGGCTCTTTCTTTGAACCGGCTAACGACAAAGTTTACAGACATCCTACGTTCTATCAGATACCGGATGCAATTGGACACATGTAGGGAAGTTCGGAGTTCGGAGTTCGGAGTTCGGAGATAAAATAAGATAAAGATTGATTGAAATGAATGAAGAAAAAATAGAGGTTTTTGATTTTGAAAAGCTAAAGGTTTACCAGAAATCCTTAGATTTTGTAGATTTTGTTTATGACATAACAGATAATTTCCCCGCTAAAGAAACTTACAGTCTTTCTTCACAGTTTAAAAGAGCTGCCAGTTCTATTTCTTTAAATATTGGTGAAGGATCAGGTGGTTCTCGTAAGGAGTTTATTCAATTTTTAGTTATAGCTAAACGTTCGTTAAGGGAGTGCATTGTTTGTTCAACTATTAGCTATAGACGAAAATATATTGACGAAAAAACACAAGCTAGATTACGTTCTCAGCTAACCGAAATCGCTAAAATGTTAAGTGGCTTTATAACTTACCTCGAAAGTGATAAGGCAAAAAGCATTATGTCTGAACCAATTATTAAGTACGAAGTATCAAAGAAGAACGATACTACGAACTACCAACTACCAACTACGAACTAAACAGTATGGAGAACCCCTTATTTATATACACTCTTCGCCTCGGCGACATTGCTTTGATCCTCGGACAACGCCTCAGCGAGTGGACAGGCCACGGACCTTTTTTAGAAGAGGATCTGGCATTAACCAATATTACATTAGATACTTTTGGGACAGCCACTTCCTTATTGGAATACGCCGCTAAGGTGGAAGGTAAAGACCGTAATGCCGATGCTCTAGCCTATTTGAGAAATGAACGAGAGTTCACTAATATTTTATTGGTAGAACAGGATAACGGCGACTATGCCAAAACTATAATGCGTCAGGCTTTAATTGATGCTTACAATGTTTTAGTTTATGGCGAGCTTACAAAGAGTAAAGATGAGACTTTAGCGGGTATAGCGCAAAAAGCCATAAAAGAAGTTACTTATCATTGGAGGCATTCTTCTTCGTGGGTGATCCGTTTTGGAGATGGAACCGAAGAAAGCCATAATAAAATTCAGGAGGCATTGAACGAACTTTGGCGTTTTACCGGCGAGTTGTTTGAATCGGATGAAGTAGAAGCTGATCTGATCAAGAAGGGAATTGCCGTTGATGTAAAAGCTTTACAGCCCAAATGGGAAAAACAAATTGATGAATTGTTGGCGAAAGCCACTCTTAAAAAACCCGAAAACGCGTTTATGCAAACCGGTGGGCGCAAAGGCACTCATACCGAACACTTGGGATTTATGTTAGCCGAAATGCAAACATTACCACGGATGTTGCCCGACGCTAAATGGTAAATTAATTGAACAATTTGAATATGAAAACAATTTTAAAAGTCGCATTATTGTTTTTTTCCCTCAAAACGTTTGGACAAAAAACAGGTGAGTTAACGCTTTCACAAGCCAAAGTTGCAGAAGCGAAGATCATTTACGATTTGATCGATGATATACCAAAAGATTGTAAAGTAAAAAGCTTTAGTTTAACCGCAAAGATCGGCGGGAAAATCAAAGAGTTTCCGGGATCCGGAAGGGAGTTTTCCAAATCCTTTAGAACCTTTTTGCAAAAAGCCGAAAGTGGCAATAAGATCTTCATTGATGATATTGATTCTTCTTGTCCTAAATCTCACAAAAAAAATTACGCAATAGTTGTTCAATAATGGCAAGTTTTAAAGAAAATTGGAAAAGACTCTCGCCCTATTTCGTTGATATTTGGCAATACTTGGTTATTATTGTTATAATGATAATAGCGGCGATTTGGATCTTATAGTTTATTTATCATTCTCACTAAAGAAAATATTCTCGCGATCATCTCCGAAATTCCCGATCCGGAAATTCCTGTTATCACCATATCCGAACTTGGCGTGATTCGTGATGTGATCATCGACGGCGAAAATGTGGAAATAAAAATTACGCCCACCTATAGCGGCTGTCCTGCCATGAAACAAATGGAAGATGACATCCGTTCTAATCTCAAAAAAAACGGTATTGAAAATTTAAAGATCACTACGGTATACTCTCCGCCCTGGACCACCGACTGGATCAACGACCACGCAAAAGAAAAATTACGGGTTTACGGCATTGCTCCACCTGAAAAAACCAGCGAAGACAAATCCTCTTTAACAGGAAAAAGTAAAATTGTTTTGTGTCCGCGATGTAAATCAAAGAATACTAAATTGATCTCTCAATTTGGAAGCACTGCCTGCAAAGCCCTTTATCAATGCCAGGATTGTTTAGAGCCATTTGATTATTTTAAATGTATTTAACCTCCAATGAAGAAACTCATTGTTATTGTTCTTACTGTTCTCTCATTAAACGGCTCTTCTCAGAAAATGGTTGGAGGTGGGTTAGGCTATTCTTATGGCATTTCTTATTACAAATATCATGGCGACGTTGACTTCAATTGTTTGTTTGGTTTAAAATACTTTGGCATAAAAGTTAAAATAGGATTCCAGCCTTCTACTTCCTTTGGAATTAAGACAAAGGCTTTATTGGTCTTGGGCTTCACAACAAAAATAGAAAGAAGGATATCATTCCATTTTTTAATTGGCGCTGGACACCTTGATTCCTCAAGAGGATTCGGGAAGGCATTAGATAAAAATGGTACTAATTTAGTCTACAACGGGCAAACAAGAGTATTTGCTAATTCTGGCTTTTATTTCAACCCATTTAAAAACAAAAATATCTACCTCGGTCTAGATTCCTATTTTTATACCGAATATTTTGACGAGTCTTCACCTGGCCCACTTTATCACGGTTATTCTAATTCAATTATCACAACCGACCTTTCCATAAATTACCTATTCAATCGAAAAAAGAAAGAAGAGAACAAACCTCAAGTTACAAATTAAACCTCGAACAAGAAACCTTAAACCTGGAACATTTATCCCTTCCTCTTCGGATTATCAGTTAAAAAAGCTTTCCAGCCAGTATACGATTTTTTTGCACCGCCTTTAATGTTGTTCTGATAAAAATGACACATGGCCGCGCCTAATGCATCAGTGGCATCTAAATGTTCCTCTGTGTTCTTGTATTTTAATAATTGCTGCAACATGGCCGCCACTTGTTCTTTACTCGCATTACCGTTTCCGGTTATGGCCATCTTTATTTTTTTGGGAGAATATTCAGTAATAGGAATTTTTTTACTGAGTGCCGCCGCGATCGCAACGCCTTGCGCCCTTCCTAGTTTTAACATCGACTGAACATTCTTGCCAAAAAAAGGTGCTTCTATCGCCAACTCATCGGGATGATACTCGTCAATGATACCAATGGTACGCTCAAAGATCTTTTGTAACCGCAAGGCATGGTCGTCAAATTTATCGAGCTTAATAACGCCCGAACTAAGCAATTCGGGCTTATTATTCTTTACATGAACTAATCCGTAGCCCATAATAACAGTTCCTGGATCAATGCCTAATATAATTCTATCTGTAGCCACAGTAATTAGTTGTAAATTTAGGCGAATAAATTTTTGTTTACCTGACCTCTTATAAAAACATAATAACATGGTTAATTAAGATCGCTATAGGCTTTGGTAGTTTTGCACTGATCTATTGGCGCATTAAGAACGATCTAACACCAGATACGCTTTCTTTTTTAAAGACGACTTTTACTTCGGGTGCTGCTTACGGACTTTTACTTTTCTGTCTTCTCCTAATTCCTGTTAACTGGGGTATCGAAAGTTATAAATGGCAGCAAATAACTAAACCGGTTGAAGAAATTTCTTACAAAACTTCCATGAAATCGGTTTACTCTGCCATCTGCGTTGGTAATTTGGCGCCAGCCAGAGCTACCGAGTTTTTAGCAAAAATAGTATTTTTTAAATTGGAGAATCGTCCCACCATTGCCCTCTTACATTTTGCCAACGGCATGTTTCAGTTATGCGTAACCGTTATTTTAGGAATGGCGGCGCTTTTTTACAAATTAAAAAATAGCGAATTCATCAACACCGACCATCTTTTACTGATTGGTGGCTTTTGTCTTTTATTGTTATTGGTTTGCACTTTTTTTGTTGTAAAATTCGACAAAGTTCAGGGTTGGCTGGTAAAGCGCCTTCGCAAAAAAATGGAAGGCAATGTTTTACCTTATCGTTTTAATAAAGTCCTGATCACCAAATTATTTTTACTCTCCCTTGTGAGGTATGCTGTTTTTGTTGTGCAATTCATTCTTATTATTAAATTGTTTTATGCAGGTAGCCTTACACCTCAGCTTTTGGCCTCTATCTTCGTTTATTTTTTATTGACCACCGCTTTACCCATGTTCAGTGTGATCGAAGCGGCAGTTAGAGCGGCCATTGCTTTATTAGTGTTCACCGGATTAAACATTCCCGAAACCACATTGGTAATTGCGGCTGTTCTTTTGTGGATCATTAACATTGTAGTTCCAAGCATCATCGGCTACATCATCATCATAAAAGAAAAATTTGATTTTCGTATCTTTATACGGTAATGGCCATTCTTAACATAATTGCATTAATTATTCTAATAATTTACGTTGCTTTGCTGTTGTTTGGGGCTTCCGGTTTTACCGGTGCACCTGTTTTCAATTATGATCCCGATTTAAAAAATCACACAAAAGTTTGTATCATCATTTGCGCGCGCAATGAAGAAAAAAACATTGAACGTTGTCTTAGGTCCATTATGAACCAAAACTTCGACCGAAGTCTTTTGCAAATTATTGTAATGAGTGATGGCTCAAGCGACAACACGTTTTCTATTGCCACCGAAACTTTAAAAGGTCCCGAATTTTCTTCTATGGTATTTAAGGTGGCCGAACGCCAAGGTAAAAAACGTTGTATTGAATCGGCCATAAAAATGTGTCAAGGCGATCTTATCATTACACGTGATGCCGATACCTTTACCAACGATCCTAATTGGCTAACAACCATTGTTTCTTTTCACGAACAAACTAAAAAAGAATTTATCATTGCGCCGCTGCAAATTGAAAACAAAAATAATTTTCTTTCGCAACTACAAATTGCCGAAAATTGGGCGCTCACAATAATTACCGGCGGTTACGCCTTTTACAAAAAAGCGTTTTTGTGTAATGGGGCTAACCTTGCTTTTACCAAAAATTTATTTGAACAAACAAATGGTTATGCGTCACACATTGATGTGCCATCGGGCGATGATGTTTTGTTTTTGGAGGATGTGAAGAAAATTAACCCCGAAACCATTGCCTATCTCAAACAAAAAGAGGCGTCGGTTTACACTTATTCGGCCCAAAATTTCGGCGATTTTATAGATCAAAGAACCCGTTGGGCTTCAAAATTTAAAATCAATCCCAACCCGCTTAATTTTTTTAATGGGTTTTGTGGTGTTTTTAGCGCATTTTTTTACCCTTTTTTACCTCTCAAAACTGCTTTTTTATACCTCATTTGCCCTTATTTGGTCTATTTTTTGTTTTTAGCAGGCTTTTTATTGACTTTTTGTTATTATTTTTAGCTTCACGTTTTATGGCGAACGGCCACCCTTGTGGTTGTTTTGCCTTTGAACCTGATGTATAGTTTGTATGTTGTAATATTACAATACTTACATTGTTTTATAAACCTAAGTGAGGAAATAAATTGTTTTTTAAAAAGAAACATATTGATTTTGAATCTGAATCGCTCTCTAAACAAACTTGGCGCCGGTTTAAAAAAAATAATTTAGCGCTCGCCGGATTAACTATCATTTTTATTGCCAGCGTGGTTTCTATTTTAGGTTATGCCATTACCCCCGACTCCACCCCTTACGCCAACGATCAAAAACCCGAGCTGCATATTAAAGAACCGGGTTTTAAAACCAAGCTATTATTGAACAGAAAAAACGAGATGCCCCGTTCGTCTAATTTTTTTGTGAAGATGTTTGTAGGTTACAACGACCCTTATGCCAGCATGCCTATTTTTGATTACCATTTTGAGGGCCCGAATATTGTGGTCGAAGAATACACCGGCAATACGCCTAACAACGGTACAAAAATTCCGCTTAATATGGCCGACGTGGTTTACGATGTTAATCCAAACACCGATATAAAATATGATAAAGTAAGTAACACTCTAGAGTTTTATCAATTAAGCACCGGCGAAAAGATCAAAAAAAGTATTCCTGAGTTACAGCAAATGATAGCGAAGGATAACATTAAAACAAAAACGTTTTTATTAGGGACCGATCTTGCCGGACGCGATCTTTTGAGCCGGTTGATGATTGGAACCCGCATCTCTTTAAGTGTTGGATTTATTTCGGTGATCATTTCTATTATCATTGGCATTTTATTAGGTGCTTTTGCAGGTTATTATCGTGGTAAAACCGACGATGTTATTATGTGGATCATTAACGTGGTTTGGTCAATACCTACTCTGTTATTGGTAATTGCCATCACTCTTGTTTTAGGAAAAGGAATTATTCAAGTTTTCATTGCAGTGGGATTGACCATGTGGGTGGAAGTAGCCCGTATTGTACGTGGACAAATTTTAAGCATTCGCGAAAAAGAATTTGTGGAGGCTGGGCGCGCATTAGGATTTCGAAATTTTAGGATCATCATTCGTCACGTTTTACCAAATGTGATCGGTCCTGTTATTGTAATTGCCGCTTCCAATTTTGCTACAGCCATTTTGACTGAAGCGGGCTTAAGCTTTTTAGGAATAGGCGCACAACCACCGGTTCCTTCCTGGGGCGAAATGATCAACGCACACCGTGGTTATGTACTGGTTGATAAAGCTTATCTGGCATTTATTCCCGGGATCGCTATTATGCTACTGGTACTGGCATTTATGCTGGTTGGTAACGGCTTACGCGACGCATTGGATTCGCGATCCCTCGATTCCAAGCCTATAATGGGTTCATAGGTATTTCTACCTAAAATTTCTGTTTTTTACATTTTTCTTTCGCGAAAAGCAAATTTTTTATATCTTTCATACCCCAAAATAATGCGGTGTTTTAGTCAACATACTTCTGATACTTTTATCAAACGCTTTGTTGTTGCTTTTTTTATATTGGCAATTGGGCATGGGTTTTCGCAAACAAATCCCATAAAGATCGCTTCATATCCCTTTCAGTTTCCTACTGAAGCCATCGTTACCGACACTATAAATAATACGGATAATGTTTTTGGTTATGAGTATCAGAACTCTGTTAAGCAAGACACTAAACTGCATTGGATAGATGCCCTAACTTATTCTGTCAATGTTCCCACTTCGTATTACGCTCAAGGTTCAGGTTTCTTTACCACTACTTGGACGCAAAAAGCATTTTATAGTTCAAACAAACTTTATTTTGCCAATTGCCCAACCAGTGGTCGTTTGGTATGTCACGATATTCCAAACGACACTTATTATTTTTGGCAGAAAAATTTTGCAGGAGGACATGTAGAAGATATTGAATTAAGAAATGATTCGTTGTTTTTATTGTATGATCCTTCAGGAACAACCGGCAGTAAAATAATGCTTATCCTTAACAAAAACACCGGAGCAACTACCGCCACCACAACCATTGACAATACACAAGCTATAGACGACGTGTTTGGAATTGTAAAAAAAATTAAACTTTTCGGGGGGAAATTATTGATAGGTGGAAAATTTGCCGGGCTCGCTAATTCAACGTTTACTACCAGTAATTTTTTGATCTATGACATTACAACAAAAAAATGCTTAACAACAGCATTGAATTTTAATGATACCGTTAGCGATATTGAAATTTACAACAACCGCGTTTATGTGGCAGGTTCTTTTACAACTGTAAATGGCGCATACAGGCCGCATGTGGCTATTCTTAATTCTAACCTTACTTTAAACCCGGCGAGTTTTAATATTTTGGGAGGTGAAGTAAAAGAATTGGAGATGCATGGTAAAGATATGTTCATGGCAACTACAGCTACTACGGTTCAGGGAATGCCTATCGTAACAGGTTATTCTTTGAATACCGTATTAATTGATGCGAGCGTAAATTTGCCTCCAAAATGGATCACGCCTTTCACCGGTGCTTATCCAACTTGTTTCACTATTCAAAAACACCGCTTATTTATGGCTGATAAGGGCGGAACTAATGAGGCCTATTGTCTCACCCCTATAATGCCGGGATTTTTTAGCGCTTTTACAAATGCCGTTTGTCAGGGAGCTGGCATTAAAACGTACTCTTATACCGGAGCTTTGGGAGCAAATACGTATTCATGGACATACAGCGGAACAGGTGTAACACTATTTCCTAATGGGAACTCAGCCGTTTTAAATTTTGGTATGGCGGCTACTTCCGGAACTTTAATGGCCTTCACCCAATCGTTTTGTGGTAATAACAGTGATACCATAAAACTTTTTGTTAATGTATATCCCATTCCGCCAGCAGTAGCTTACACTACAAATAATACTTTAGATTGTAACAACCCAAAGGTGCCAATACTTTGTACCTCCGGCGGACCCAACGTTGTTTATAGTTGGTCGGGGCCTAACTTCTATTCCAGCAATAAACAAAACGACTCTACGGGTTATTACGAATGGGGGCCCTACTACTGCATTGCTACAAATACTATAAGCGGGTGCAGTAATAACACATGGATCACCATAAACATTGATATTGCCAAGCCCAATGTAACCTTACCTTCGCCGGTTTTCATTAAATGCGATCCTGATTCGAGTTTACTCAACGGTAGTTCCACAACCTCCCTCACCATTATTTGGTGGCGAGCGCAAGGCAACGGCATTCAACATCCAAATCCCTACTACACTAAGAACATTGGTAATTATTTTATGGTAGTTAAAAGTAATAAGAATGGCTGTAAGGACAGTTCTCTTTTTCAGGTGCAGTTAAATACAACGCCTCCGGTTGCCGCCATTTCTTCACACACGTTTATAAATACGGTTACACCCATTGATACCGTTACCTGTTTTAAACCAAACATAACGATCGTTGGTACTACCACCACTTCCGGTAGCGATATTAAATGGCGTTCTATTCCGGCCAATGTTACCTATTCCAATCCTGTTGTCGTTACATCACAAGGCAATTTTCGATTGATCGTTACCAATACCGTTAATGGCTGTGCCGATTCGTCGATTATTGCCCTCGTGGCTCAGGATTTAACGCCGCCGGGAATAACGGTCACAACCCCTTCACCTAATATCCCGTGTGGAAGTGCCAGTACCACTTTGAATGCGGTTTGCACCATTACCAACTCTATCTTACAATGGACGGGGCCTTCGAGTTTTACTTCATCCAATCCCACAACAGTTACAGTTCAAGGCAAATACTTCATTACGGCTACTAATACCGTTAACGGTTGTGTTAAAAAAGATTCTGTAACGGTTTTAAATAACAACTCCCTTTCCATTATTGCGGGACGCGATACAACGGTTTGCAAAAATTCTCCTATTACTTTTTCGGCCGTTCTTATCTCGGCGGTATCGGGCGTAAATTACAGCTGGAGCAACGGTACTAACGGACAAGCCATAACTGTTACCCCCACCATAAGTACTTCCTATATTGTTTTTGGGAGCAATGGTTCGTGCAGCGGACAAGATACGGTTAGTGTAACCATTCCGGCGGATCTTCAAGATTCAATAGTAGCTTCGAAGGGTTGCGATGGCAATTCGTTTGGAAGCTTAAGCATTTTTACCAAAGGTGGGATCTCGCCTTACCGTTATTCAATTAATAGCGGTCCCTTTTCCTCTCAATCAACTTATACTAATCTGCCATTTGGCAATTATAGTATCATTATAAAAGATTCTATTGGATGTACAAAAAGTAGCAGCGCTACCATTGATCAAAACAGTAATTTGCCGCAGCCCGTTTTTATTGCTTCAACACAAAACACCAAGGGCGATACAATTGTTTTAGTAGATATTACCAATCCTAAAGCCGACTCCATACAATGGGTATTGCCAATAGGCGCCACTAAAATTGGCGGAACCATGTTCAATCCGCTTATTGTTTTTGCCGATACAGGGTATTTTAACATTACCATGAAAGCCTTTTATGGGAGCTGTATGATCACCAGATCAAAATTGATCCATGTTGCTCCCAACGACGGCTCGTTTGCCAACAGCTATAATGCCAACGGTATTAAATCGCTTACCTTGTATCCAAATCCCAATACCGGTTCTTTCACGGTTAATGTGGAGTTTTACAAAAAACAAAATTCCAGCGTCCAGGTTTGGGATTCTCAACCCGAAAAACATTATCAGCAAAACTTTTTAGATACCGACTACATTAGCATTCCAATCAATATTACTCAACTTAATAATGGCAATTACGTTCTTAAAGTAATTGGAGAGTACAATTCCAAACACTTTAACTTTATCATAAGTAAATAAGGGGCTAATTAAATTGAACGTATCTCATTTTTATCACAAATTTTGCTTAAGAGATATTTTTTCGTAGATTTATTTTTCACTTTAACCTCATGAAAAATCTTTTCAGTTTAATTGCTCTCCTTTCATTTGTATCTTGTAATAATAAAAATAACATGGAAAAACCAGCCTATCCAATTGCCGAAAAAAAAGAACATTGGCGTACTATTCATGGTGATAGTGTACTCGATAACTATTATTGGATGTACGATTATTTTGGCAAAGGACCTGATAGCGCCAAAGCGGTGAAATATTTAAATGCCGAAAATGCTTACCTCGATACTGTAATGGGAGGAACTAAAAAATTACAAGCCGATCTGTTTAATGAAATGAAGTCGCGCATAAAAGAAACCGATGAGAGCGTTCCTGTTCTTTCCAATGGATACTATTATTATAGCAGAAGCGAACAAGGCAAGCAATACTATAAATACTGTCGCAAAAAAGCCCCATCGTCAGCAACAGAAGAAGCTAAAGAGGAAATTTTGTTAGACGTAGATAAAATGGCAGAGGGGCATTCGTACTATGCCGTAACCGGATTTGATATTAGCGAAGACAATAAACTTTTAGCTTACAGTGTTGATGAGATCAGCCGAAGGCAATACACCATTTATGTGAAAAATCTGGAAACCGGTGAAATATTAAAAGATATTATTAAAAATACCGAAGGCGATCCTTGCTGGGCTGCCGATAACAAAACACTTTTTTATACCGAAAAACATCCGGTAACATTGTTATCGGAAAAAATAAGACGACATACCCTTGGAACCAATGCTGAAAGCGATCCGGTTGTTTACGAAGAAAAAGATAAAAGTAATTACATCAGCGTTTATAAGAGCAAGAACAATAAATACATTTTTATTCACTCTGCAGCAACACTCTCGGGCGAAACTCGAATGATCGACGCTTCCAAACCAAACGACGAGTTTAAAGTATTTCAGCCTAGAATTAAAGATGTGCTTTATGATGTAACGCCTTTGGCAGATAAATTTTTAATTCGTACCAATAAAGACAACGCCACGAATTTTAAACTGATGGAGTGTCCTTTTGATAAAACCGATGTAGCTAACTGGAAAGAGATCATTCCGCACCGTGTAGATGTTTTGCTGGAAGGCATTGATGAATTTAAGGATTTTATTGTTTTGGAAGAGCGCAAGGATGGTTTAGTAAAATTGCGCATCATGAATTTAAAAGATAAAAGCGAACACTATCTTGATTTTGATGAGGCCGCTTATTCTGCTAACGCAAGTTCAAATCCCGAATATAATAGCGGGGTGTTACGCTACAATTACACTTCGTTAACTACGCCAAGTTCTGTTTACGATTATAACATGCTTACCAAAGAAAAGAAATTGATGAAACGGCAAGAAGTTATTGGCGGTTATGATCCTAACAATTATGTAACAGAACGTTTGTATGCCACTGCCGGTGACGGTACAAAAGTTCCAATATCCATCGTTTATAAAAAGGGATTTAAAAAAGATGGCAACGCACCCTTGTTATTATACGCCTATGGTAGTTATGGCGCCAGCATGGACGCCAGTTTTAACAGCGCTCGCTTAACGTTATTGAATAGAGGTTTTGCTTATGCTATCGCCCACATACGCGGCGGACAAGACATGGGCCGGCAATGGTACGAGGATGGGAAGATGATGAAAAAGAAAAATACTTTTACTGATTTTATTAGTTGCGGCGAATTTTTAGTGAAAGAAAAATACACCAGTTCAAAACACTTATACGCTCAGGGCGGAAGCGCCGGAGGATTACTGATGGGCGCAGTAACAAACATGGCGCCTGATCTGTGGCGCGGTATTATTGCTCAGGTACCATTTGTAGATGTGATTAACACAATGTTAGACGAAAGTATTCCGCTTACAACTAACGAATTTGATGAATGGGGCAACCCTAAAAACAAGGAAGCGTATTTTTATATGAAGAGTTATAGCCCATACGAAAATATAGAAAAGAAAAATTATCCCAATATTTTAGTTACAACCGGCTTACATGATAGCCAGGTGCAGTATTTTGAACCAGCTAAATGGGTGGCCAAGTTACGTGATATGAAAACTGATAATAATCTTTTACTGTTGCACACCAATATGGAATTTGGCCACGGCGGAGCGAGCGGACGTTTTGATTATTTAAAAGATGTGGCGCTTAATTATGCTTTTATGTTTTTGCTGGAAGGCATAGACAAGTAACACGGCCAAAAAAAATGTTCCGATATATAAGCCCGGATTTTTTGGACAATTTTTTTATTATTTTCTCGAAGTCGCTAACCTCCTTACTCTGATATTCCTTGTTATAGCCTTGTGCATAATGGCGGTGATGTACCTTTGGGCCATGGTCGATTCCGATACTGTACCTATGAAATTATACGATCAAGACAGCGGCCCTTTTTGGAATTGGTTATCAGTTACAGAACATTTGTTGTTTTTTGTTCTTATGGCTTTTCATATATAATCTTAAAAAAGTATTGATCGATTTCTTTTCGGCCAAAGAAACCATTACGTTCCGTATAAGCAAAAAAAGTGAAGAACATATTTCCGGGACGCACGGCGGGTATACCGGTTACTTTATTTACGATGGTAAAGAGGCTTTTGAGGTGGGAAAAAGAACATTTGATAAACTAAATGTGGGAAATAATGTTAAATTACTTTATACCAAAGTACAGCGCAATGTAAGAATGATCGCTTTGGCTGAATAATTTCTTATATTTGTTTTAGTTGAAATCCTACTAGTATGAAAGCTTTATTTTTTACTTTTTTCTGTTGTATTGCCAGTTTAGCTGGCACTTCACAGGTAGTAAATAACCTTGTCATAATTTGTAACGATCCGGAACCTTTTACGCTGATTATGAATGGCGAGCGTTATAACGAAGAGCCCGCCACTAAAGTGAGAGCTGAAAACTTGAATTTACCTAAATACGCCGTTAAAATTATTTTCAAGAACGGTGACATAAAACCGGTTGATGATGCCATTACTTTTTTTGCTTCCGGTAACGAATGTACTTTTTCACTTGATAAAAAAGGTAAGAAAAAATACAAGCTGTATTATCTTACCGAAAAAAAGATGCCGGGATTTGAAACGCCTGCCAATACTCAAAATACTACCACTCCTGTTAACACTAACACTTATGTTCCACCTAATAACAACTCTACGCCAACCAATACATATAACACAGGTCCTGGGCAAACTAACCAAAACACCAATCAAAACACCATACAGTTTGGTCCGGTTGGAATAAACTTAAGTAAAGGGACCATTGGGGTGAAAGGAAACGTAGGCGGTGTAAATACCAATATCGAAGAGCCTATTAAAAAAAATAAGCCCGCCGAAGCTAAAGATAGCTCCTTTGCCATTCTAAAGAAAAATATTGAAAAACAGGAAACGGAAGAAAAAAAACTGGCCGAAGCTAAAGCATCTCTCGATAAGAACTCTTTTACCACTAAACAAATAAAAGAGGTGATGGGACTTTTAAAGACCGATGAGTCTAAACTCGACTACGCCAAAAGCGCTTATAAAAATTGTAAAGATCAAAAAAAATACAAGGATCTTTGTGACGCTTTAACTTCTGAAGATTCGAAAAAAGACCTGAAGAAGTTTATTGATAAACAAAGTGATTGACGTTCCTTAAGAGGTGGACAACGACCAGGCTTCCTTGGTGCTGATCTCGCTCCTGCCATTCATCTTTAAATACACAAATAGTTCCATTCTATAGGTGGTTAGCCATTTGATAGGACCATTGATAATAGCTGAACCCAATGGCAATTTTTCTTTCGATGGCATTTCAATGATCTTATTTAAAAGGTCGTCCTCGGTTATCTCTTCAAAATATTTTTTTATTTCTTCAATTTGTTCATCTATGCGCTGTTTGAAATTCTGAAGCGTTAGCGTTTTACGTTGTTCTGCGATAAGCGCCCTAACCTCAGGGGTTGGAACGTCATTCCTTAAAAACCAACGCATCATAACACTTCCATTGTTGGAAAGGTATTGCATGAGTTCATATACGCTTCTCACTTTTTCAGCGGGCCTGAAATCAAGGTCTTTTTCCTCAATAAGGTTTGATAATTGCTTTAGTAAAAGAAGTTCGCGTTCGAGATTGAAGAGGAGGTGCTGTTTGTACATGATTCAGATTTAGATACAAATATCCGATTTTTTTCAGATAATTTTATCAAATCCCGTCTTTCAAAATATTTCCGTACCGGTTCTTTGGTTTAGAAAAGATCCGGGGGAAGTGATTGATCTTTATTCCGGCCATACTGTTAAGCTCCCACCAAACGGTATTGGTAGTGTTCTCAAAAAAAACAGTGAAGTATTTGAAATTGTAGTCGGCCGAAACGCCCACTTGCATACCGTTATAATTAGCTGGCCGCACCATATCAATTTCGTTTGACCATTGTGTAAACAAATAGGAACCACGAAGCGAGATTGAAAAATGGTTGGTTTGAAAAACTTTAGCGCTCAATCCCAAATTACAATAATACTCCTTGAATCTGTAAAAAATAGCGGTATCGTGGTCTCTTATCCCATACTGATAAAATTCGCCAACCACGTTCACAAATTTTGAAAGTGGAACCGTTAGTCTTACCTCATGTCCAAGTTGAACTATGAAAGTGTTAAAGGCTCCTCCTACTCCAATGCTAAAGGGATCTTTTTTAAAATCACAAATAGGTTTTCTATCTCGTTTTTCTTCTTCCCACTGCGAAAATCCCTTTATCGCGAAAAAAAGCAGAACCAAAATTATGACGTTACTTTTTTTCATGATCGAACTACCGCAACGGGGCCGGATAGTGTTTTAGATTACAAAGATTTATTATCTGCAAGCCGCCATTAGATTTTACGGTAAGCGGAATAGAATCGGTTGTTTGTCCTTTCAATTGCAGGGTTAACTTATTTTCTCCTTCCTGTAATGGAATTCTTGCAAATTGTATGTTAGCCGGTAAACTTTGCCAGTTACGTGTATCGGCTTTTTCCATTATCAATCCGGCAATTTCAACAATTGCACCAAGTCCTTCTTGTTTTTCTCTTCTTAATTCATACTCGGCCGCTTTCTTTATTGCTAATCGCGATAAAGCAATGGCCGCTTCTTTTACAAGTCGGTCGCGCAATACCTCAACGGCAATAATGTTAAGGTCTTCGGTCATTTCCAATTTATAATTTACACTATCTTGTTTGATGAAAGCCTGATTGTAGAAAGGCATTTGCATAACGTATTTAGGAAAAGCTATCCTGAAAGCGCCAAGTTCGGATGGTTTAATATTACTGCCTTTTGAATACGAAGGCCAGTTAAAAGGAATATTGATATACCCATCGTTGCTAATGAACGAAAAGGCGCCAAACTGATTTTTGGCCAGCGTGAAGAATACATCATTTTCCTGCTTTACAGGGGCAATACCATTTTCCCAAATCACCACCAATTCACTTTGTCCTTTTTTAGGAAGGTCAACATGTATGCCCCATTTATCCTGGTACTCACGGGCCTGTTCACTAAATCCGTTATATAACGCCGTTCTTATCACGTCTTTTTTTAATTGCTCTGGTATTACAACACCGTAATACACGTTCTTATTGTTCTCATAAAGATCGGCGGCGTTCCGGTAAGCAATAAAGGCGTTGTTATAATCGTTATTCGATTCATAAAGCACCCCCATGAACCATTGTCCAAAAGCATCGTTCTTATAATTGCGTTTTTCGTTCCCGCGTTTATTTCCCAGATCCATGAGTCGCAAATTCATCCTTCGTGCTTCCACAATAGCGTCTTCCTTTTTTCCCAAATAAAAATAATTAAGGGCCTTATAATACTGCAGCATTACTTTTTCAAAATCTTCGCCATTATAGGTGGTTTGAGCCGAGTTGATCAATATTTCGCCCGCTAAATTTTTAATGTTGTTCTTTTCATCCATTAAAATATCGGCCAGATTAAAATAATAATTGCTCGAATCAAAGTTGTGCTGAAGGTGATAAAGTTTACCCGCTTCTAAACAAAATAACGCGCGGTTGCGTTTGCGATGAATGAATTTATTGGTTTGTAAACTTTTTTCGGCGGCCGTGTAGTCTTGGGCATCAAGGTTGGAGTGGAACTGGATGATCTTATCGTAATAGGTGGCACAAGAGCTTAAGCAAACAATTAATAAAACAGCATTAACTATTATGGAAGCTCTTGTGCGCATATAACTTTTTTGTAACAGGCATTAATTTTTAATGTATTTAGTGATCTTTTTATCGCCTATCCATACTACTTCGTTCGACTGCATGTCGGTTAACTGTAAGTTGATCTGGTAATACACCACTTTTTTATTCTTATACGAGTCAACAATTGAATTGATGTCGCCTTGCATCATAAAATCGGCGCCCATTTCCAAACCAAATTTTTTCATGGTGCTTTCGGAAGCGTTCTCTTGTTGGTCGGCACGTTCGCCTCTGATCTGATTTCTCTTTTCGCCACCCTGTACTAATTTTACCATAGCCTGATTAACGAAAGCTTTTTCGAGGTCCATCATGAACGTTTCGGCTTCAATGTGTTCGTGACTTTTGTTTTTTACAAAGCCTACTATTACTACCGGTTTTTTACCCGGATTTTTTTCGGTAAAGTTACCGATCCATTTTCCGCCATGACATTCTTTTATCATTTCATCGGCGGTTAGTTTAGAGTCGGTATTATTCCAACGACCACTAAGATCCACTTCTTTATTTTCGCTGATGCGGGTAACTTTTCGGTTACATGATGCAAATACAAGCCCTGTTGCAATTGCAATTAACATTATACTCTTTTTCATAATAGATTTTTTAGTTTGTTAAGATGGCCTGGGATCTTTGATCTAAAGATCCCGTGTTTGTTTATTTGCGGGGTAAAGTTATTTAAAAAGTTTATATAAAAAGTATCCCAACAAAACAGTGTTGGCGGCAGCGGCAACCGGTTGTACCCATCCTGGTGAATAATAACCGTAGTTATTGTAACCATAACCATTATAATATCCGTTATTATAACCATAGTTCCCGTTATAATACCCGTTATTACCATAATAACCACCATATGGCGCATAATAACTATAGCGTCTGTAGCCATAGCCGTTTTGAATACGGGCCATGCGCCTATCTTGACGCCAGCTTTGACGTTGTGCTCTGCGGGCAAGTCGTGCCTTTTTGTTCTTTTGGAACTCGTCAATGGCTACATAGGTTTGTTGGATCGTTTCTCCTTCGGAGGCGATCAACTCATCCCGCTTGGCCATATACTTTTCTTGCGACTTCATATAATTAGGATTTTGGTCAGGCGCCAAAGTCGTGTTTTGGGCTTTTAGAGTATAAACTCCAACCATCGCTAAAATTATTGCTGTTGTTTTCATTTTATTAGGTTTTAATAGGGTTAGATTCAAATTCTATACCAAAATTATGGCTTATTCTATTACCAAAAACGGCTTTTAACTATATTTTAACCCCAATACTGTTTTACTTAATAAGTGGTCGGAAAAGCAATATTCGCGGTAAAGTGTTTTAACAATTTTAACAAAAATCCTTATATTGCGAGAGGTTTTAGATGAACAATTTCAAAGATTTTATAAGGGCCAAACACGCTGATATGTTTTTCGATGGTATATCGTTAATAAGGGCCGTATTAGACGATGATGTGGAACTTGAATTAGAGGATATTATCGAACAGCGAAAGATCTGTGAAGAATTTTCGCAGGGCCGTCCTTATGTTCTATTGGCAATTCCAGGTAAAAGAACTTCTGCTACAAAAGAAGCCCGCGAATATTCCTCGCAAACCGATCCTGTTGGACGTATTGCCGAAGCGTTGGTTATTAGATCGCTTCCTGTACGTTTAATGGGTAGTGTTTACATTAATTTTCATAAGCCAAGCGTTCGCACCAAAATGTTTGAACACGAAGAAGAGGCCGAGAAATGGCTTAAAGAACAACTTCGCACAGCAAACGTTTAACGAATTAAGAGAAGCTTTACTCTTTGTAGGTTTTCGGAACCTTTGGATCTGTTACAATAATATAATCCCCGTTATTTTTATACTGGCTCCAATCGATGGCCGGAAATTTTTCATCGGAACCTGATGAAATGATCAGGATCTTTGCTTTGGGATTATATTTCCTTAATTGTGTTACCACCGCAAACCCTTCATCACTGTGAAAACGGCCATTTACCTGAAACACTTTTTTATCTTTATTTTTTTTCATGTATTCAGATATGGAATACGCCATCGTAGCGTCCCAGGTGGATTGTCCCATCATTAAATTAAAATTACCCATCCCACCGCCGGCAGGCATGGCTTTTTTAGAAGTGTCTTTTTTTGCCGAGGGATCGTGACCCGATATAATTAAAAGTTTTTCATAATATTTTCCGGTAGCGGTATCAAAAGGTAAAGGCGCAAAGAATTTTTTCGATTCTTCTGGAAGCTCCATTAATCCTTTTTGTCCTTTTCTTCCGGCAAGATTAGAGTATCGTCCCGCCGCGTTTGCACAAACTACATCCAGCTTCTTTTCTTTGGCCAATTCAACCATTGGCCGGTAATCGCGATAATTGCTCCAAACACGCGCGTCCTTTTTAAAATTCTTTTCGCGGATCAGGTCTTTCAAATATTCGTTCATTACCGGTTGCACATCACGATCAAACATTTCCATCGACAACGCCATTTTATATTGAGTTACCAATTTTTCGAAAATGGTCTTTTCCAGATAGTGCGTTACACTATCATTATGTTCTTCGCCATAAAAGAGCACATCAGCGCCTTTCATGTCTTCAACTATATCACTGATCGCAATTTCTTTATTTAACTTAACCGAATAAATTTTATAGTTACTTTCTGATAACGTAGATTGACTTTTTACAAAAAAAGGGATCGCTAATAATAAAAGGGAGAGATTTTTCATGGTTCAATTCAATGCTCGCAAAAGTAAGATTATTCCGCCTTTAGAAAAATAAATAATGCTGAACGGTGATTTATATCATCTAAATGGGATTAACAGTTGTCCTTCGTTTATTACTCTTTTACCACCTTATATTTTTCATTACCAAGAATAAAAATATAAATGCCGGGCGCGAGGTCAGAAAGATCGATCACGGTTTTCTCTTCGGTTATTCTAACACGCTTAACTAACGAACCTACCGCGTTGATCACTTGTAGCTGTTCAGTTTTTGCATCCGTTTTGTTAATGGTTACACTATTGTGAGTTGGATTAGGGTAAAGGCGTTGCTCTTTGACATTGCTCAATTCTGTTAGTCCCGAAAAGTTATAGCATTGCTTATAATAACTCAAGGCCGAATCCATATAAGCATCCACTGTACAAAACCCATTATGATTAAGACCGGCATCCATTATAAATAAACCAACTGTTCCGCCATTGGCTTGTACCCAATTCTTCGCCATGTTCATTCCCTGAATTCCTGATACGCCCTGATTAGGATCTTGTCCTCCCCCGAACATCCCCCATTTTTTTCCCGTTAAAAAAGTATGGCCATAAGTGCCTCCATTAATAATACCATAAATAGGATAAGCCGAATCGGGTTTACCCGCATTAGAGAAGATCGTACAAAAATAATTTTTACCACTACTGTGTACATCTCTGAAAGCAATGGCATATGATCGTGCCGAACCCCTGCTAAAACCATGGTACATTGCTTTGTTGGAAGGATATTTTATCTTTCTTAATGCCGAATCGATGTCGGTATACAAAATGGTATCGTTAAAGTAATCATTGGGTGGTGAGGTCCAATCGCCGCGATACCATTGCAACGCAATGATACCTACTCCTTTTTTCTTAGCACGCTGGTGCCAGAGATAAAATTCGTTGAACGCGTTTCCATTGCTGCCATGCAGTGTTACCATAAGAGGAGTAGCTGAAGGTGTTGCAGAAGCCGGGAACCATTTTAAATAAAAGGAATTTCCATCGGGAGTAGCAATGGCAACCGCCCCGCTATCTACCGAATATTTTCCACGGTTGATGTCCTTTTTATAACACGAGTCGTAAAGCGCCTGTGCCACCGGAGGTAGTTGTGATCTTATAACACCGGAAATAACAATAAAGAGGATGAGTAACTGTTTTTTCATGATCCTTTTTTCTTGGTCATATAAAATTATACAAAATAATATGAAAAGCAAATCCCGCTCAAAAATCTTTAAATAGCGGATGCTTTTGTTACCTTAGCTGGCGAAATGAAATTCCATAAAAATACTGTTGAGGCTATTATTACCTGTTTGGGACAGATCATGCTGGAAAAAAGATATTCTGATAAGGTTTTGGAATATGCGTTCAAACAAAACAAACAATGGGGTTCGCGCGACCGCAAATTTATTGCTGAAAGCGTTTATGATATTACCCGAAATTACCGCTATCTTTCTTTTATTGCCGGAAGTGAAAAAAATTTCCGATTGATCTTTGCCGCTTATTTGTGGCAAAAGAACCTTCCCCTTCCCGAATGGCCCGATTACCAAACCATCAACACCAAATTATTTGAAATAAAAAAGAAAGAATCCTTTAACGATGCGGTTCGCCTTTCTTATCCTGATGTATTATGGAATTTATGCGAAAAAGAATTAGGAAAAGATCTTTGGCTGAGAGAGGCCACAGCCCTCAACGAACCCGCCAAAGTTGTTTTACGGATAAACACTTTAAAGATAAAAAAAACACAACTGCTTAATAAGTTTAGGGAAGCCGAAATTACTGTTGAACAAATAAAAGGTTTTCCAGAAGCTATCCAGTTGGTAAACCGGCAAAACATTTTTTCATCACCGTTGTTCAAAGAAGGTTTTTTTGAGGTACAGGACGCAGGCTCGCAATTGATCGCTGAATTTTTAAGTGTTGAACCGGGGCAAAAAGTGATAGACGCATGCGCAGGAGGCGGCGGAAAAGCTTTGCACCTTGCGGCTCTAATGCACAACAAGGGGAAGATCGTGGCGCTGGATGTGGAAGAATGGAAACTGGAAAATTTAAAGAAGCGCGCTAAGCGGGCAGGCGCTTTCAATATTGAAACGCGCTTGATCAGTGTTCAGGCTAACACCATAAAACAACTCGAAAATACCGCCGACCGCTTGTTATTGGATGTTCCATGCAGTGGTATCGGTGTGATAAAAAGAAACCCTGATACCAAATGGAAGTTAAGTGAAGAGGTGATAGAAAAAACAAAGCAGTTGCAATATACCATCTTGAAAGATTATTCGGTAATGCTGAAAGCGGGCGGCCAAATGGTTTATTCTACCTGCAGCATTTTGCCTTCCGAAAATCAACAACAAACTCAAAAGTTTTTAAGTGAGCATCCCCATTTTGAATTGATCCGTGAAAAAACACTTTATCCTTCGGAAGGATTTGACGGGTTTTACATGGCGCTGATTAAAAAAACGGCTTAACATGACCAGTGTCAGTTATAAATTGCTATTATCCCTTTTAAAATCTTTATCTTTGTTCAAATAAATTGATCATGAAAAAATTATTGACCCTTATTTTTGTTTTTGCCCTAACTGGTTTTTTTGCGCAAAATAAAACGGTTGTCGAAAATGTAGATGCGGCAGCTTTTAAAAAATACGTTGATAACAAATCAGGCGTTTTGATCGACCTTCGAACAACTGATGAAATTGTAAAAGAGGGTAAAATAAAAGGCGCTATTCAGATCGATTTTTTAGGCAAAGATGCCGAAGAAAAGATCGCCGCTCTCGATCACAATAAAACATACATGATCTATTGTGCCGGCGGTGGACGCAGTGGCCAATGCGTAGAATTAATGGAAAAGCAGGGTTTTTCTAAGGTAATTCACCTCCAAAAAGGCTTTTCTGACTGGAAAAAACAAAATTTTCCTATAGATAAATCAACAAAGTGATCTTCATAAACTCCAACGGTTCCTACCCCTTACCTTAACATTTATTGTACTTTTAAGCTAGACTAAAAAGTCAAAAAACACGTTAATTTTTACCTTATCTTTGCATTAATGGAAATTGTTAAAGGACCAGGCGTTATTCCCGGTGAATTATTAGCAAAAATCAATAGTCCTGCCGACCTAAAAAAGCTGCGCGAAGATCAATTGGAACAATTTTGTGCCGAGCTGCGCCAGTTCATTATTGATATTGTTTCCGTTAAGGGCGGTCACTTTGGGGCCTCTTTAGGTGTAGTAGAATTAACTGCCGCCCTACATTATGTTTTCAATACACCTTACGACCAATTAGTTTGGGATGTTGGCCATCAGGCATACGGCCATAAAATAATTACCGGTCGACGCGATATTTTTCATACGAACCGCATTTATAAAGGCATCAGCGGTTTTCCTAAACGTAGCGAAAGCGAATACGATACGTTCGGTGTGGGACACTCTTCCACATCTATAGGAGCGGCATTAGGAATGGCAGTTGCCAGTAAATACAAAGGTTTAAAAGATAAGCATCATATTGCTGTGATTGGCGATGGCGCCATGACCGCGGGGATGGCTTTTGAGGCGCTGAACCATGCCGGTGTTGAAAATGCGAATCTTTTGGTGGTGCTTAATGATAATTGCATGAGCATTGACCCTAACGTGGGCGCCTTAAAAGAGTATCTAACGGACATTACCACTTCTCACTCTTACAATAAAGCAAAAGATAAAATTTGGGAATTGCTTGGTAAAATAAGCAAGTTTGGCCCTAACGCTCAGGAAATTGCCAGTAAAATGGAGAACGCAGTTAAAACCTCTCTGTTAAAACAAAGTAATTTATTTGAATCGCTTAAGTTCAGATATTTTGGTCCGGTGGATGGGCACGATGTCGTGCGTTTAACTAAAGTGATGCAAGACTTGAAAGATATTCCGGGTCCGAAATTATTGCACGTACTTACCAAAAAAGGAAAAGGATTTAAGTTCAGTGAGGAAGGTAATGAGACCGTTTGGCATGCACCGGGATTATTCAATAAAGAGACCGGTGAAATTATAAAAGTTGTTCCAAAAGAACCTCAGCCCCCAAAATACCAGGATGTGTTTGGTCATACCATAGTGGAGTTAGCCGAAAAGAATGAAAAGATCATGGGGATCACTCCCGCCATGCCTTCGGGCTGTTCGTTGAATATTATGATGAAGGCCATGCCTAACCGCGCCATTGATGTGGGTATTGCCGAACAACATGCGGTTACTTTCAGTGCCGGGTTAGCTACACAAGGATTGGTTCCTTATTGTAATATTTATTCATCGTTCATGCAAAGAGCATATGACCAAGTGGTGCACGACGTAGCATTACAAAATTTAAAAGTCATTTTTTGCTTAGATCGTGGCGGTTTAGCCGGTGCCGATGGCCCAACACACCACGGTGCTTTTGACATCGCGTATTTCCGTTGCATCCCAAATATGATCGTGAGCGCGCCCATGAATGAAGAGGAACTTCGCAATTTAATGTACACCGCCCAACTCGAAGAAATAGAAGGTCCATTTAGTATTCGTTATCCGAGAGGAAACGGCGTAATGGTGAACTGGAAAACGCCATTTCAAAAAATTGAAGTTGGTAAGGGTAGAAAAATCCGCGATGGTAAAGAAATTGCTATTTTATCTTTAGGCCATCCGGGAAATTTAGTGACTAGAGCCTTTGAAATTTTAGAAAAAGATAATATTACTCCCGCGCACTACGATCTGCGTTTTGCAAAACCTTTAGATGAGAAATTATTGCATGAGGTATTTACAAAATACAAGAAAATAATTACAGTGGAAGATGGTGCCATTAAAGGTGGTGTTGGAAGCGCCGTGTTGGAATTTATGGCCGACAATAATTATTCGGCGCAGGTAAAACGCCTAGGTATCCCTGATACATTCATTGAGCATGGCGAACAAAGTGAATTGTACGAAGAGTGCGGTTTTTCGCCGAAAGCCATTGCCGAAACTGTGATCGAATTATTACAGGAAAAGAAAAAAGCATTAATTGTTTAATTATGGATAAATTAAAAGTATCGGTTACGTTACCGGTGCCTGCAAAAGATCTGTTCAAGGCCTGGCTCGATAGTAAAAAACATTCGGCTATGACGGGCGGTAAGGCAGTTATAGAACCAAAATCCAATGGCAAACATAGCGCATGGGACGGTTACATATGGGGAAAAAACATTGAAATTACACCCAATAAAAAGATCATTCAAACCTGGCGCACTTCCGAATTTGCCGACAACGATCTGGATTCGCTTTTGGAAATTTCGTTTGCCGAGAAAAAAGGGAAAACCACAGTTACATTAAGTCATACCAATATCCCTGAAGGGCAAGGTGCTAATTACAAAAAAGGCTGGAAGGATTTTTATTTCACGCCCATGAAGCAATACTTCTCTAAGTAAAATCAGTTTTTTCTTCTTGCAAAACGCAGATACTGCGAAAACAAAAATATCCCCAGCGCAATAGGTACAGAAGTTTTTGTGATCAGATCGCCATACTTCACAAAAAATGTTTTTTGATCATTAGGATAAAGATCTTTGGTGATCACCGCTTCTTCCCACCATTTGGTGTTTTGTTCAATTTCACCTGATGGTTTAATAAAACAGGAAATTCCTGTATTGGCACTTCGCGCAATCTCACATCGTGTTTCAATGGCCCGCAGTCGCGCGTAATTCAAATGGTGTTTATATCCGGGTGTATCGTCCCACCAACCGTCGTTAGTAATAATAAAAATTATTTGCGCGCCATTTCGAATGTAATCGGCCACATAATCGCTAAAAATACTTTCGTAACAAATAACTGGCGCAATACCGATCTTGTTCTTATTAAAGAAAACGGTTCTGGTTTCCTGCGTGCCTAAACTTCCGGTCGTTCCTCCCATGTCGATGGCCAACTTCTCGAGTGGTTTAAATAGGGCGGGAAAGGGCATGCGTTCAACACCCGGTACCAATAATGATTTATGATACACTTTAACCGGAACATCTTTTTCGATCTGCAATCCAGTGTTATAGGAATCGTAAACGGTTCCACGCGAATCAGGTCGTGCCGTTGAAGAAATTTTTTCGCCTGAAGTATATACTTTATAGGTACTGGCGCCTGTCACTATCGTTAACTGAGGAAATTTAGAAAGTATACTGTCGCGAAAGAACCGAACCGATAGTGAATTATCAATATACTTTTCGTCCATTCCTTCCGTTAAAAACGTTTCGGGCAATACAAGGTAATCGGTTTTCGAATCAATTTTCCCATTTATCTGTTCCAATAAACTTTGTAATTGTACAGCGGGATCCACCACAAATTTTTCGTTATACGGATCCAAATTAGGTTGCACTACCACGGTCCTAACTTGTGAACCCGGTTTTTGAAGCGCCGATTGCGAATTGGGTTTTATTATAAAGGAAATGATCACCGGTACAATTATCGTTAGCATAATAACGAGTGCCGGTTTGAACTTTGACTTTTGAATTTTAAATTTTTTTAAGGCTTCAAAGATCAGAATATTGGTTAGCAAGATCCACAAACTTCCGCCGCTTGTTCCGGTATACTCGTACCATTGCACCCAATTATATTCCAGCGCAAAAACATTTCCAAGGGTTAACCAGGTCCAGGCCAGATCCCATATTCCGTGTCCATATTCCCACGTGATCCAAATTGGGATCAAAAGCCATATGGCCCAGGGTTTATTAATACGCATTTTCGCATTATAAAAGATCATGAAGACCATGCAGAACAATAACGAATTGCTGAAAATGGCCATGCAAGCTCCACCAAAAGAAGCATAAATGATCCACCAGGTAGCGATCACATTCCAGGTAAAAAAGGTGAGGTACGATAATCCAATAAGTTTTAAGTTTTTTCTTTTTAGATCAGTATTGTTGGCTACACCTTCTTCAATAAATAATAAAGGTACCCATGCCACAAAAATTAAAAAGGTAAATGGCCTGTACCACGAAGCTCCTAAAAGCAAACCGCTTAATAATGATAAAAAAATATTCGGGATCTTTTTCAATAATTAAAATGTTTCGCGCACCTTGCTCCGCCGTAGCTTCGCGAAGGCGAGGCGACGCAGAGGACGTACAGCGTTATTACGAGATCACCGGTGGCGGTTCCATTACATGGCCGCAGCTTTTGCACGTTCTAAGGTCTTTTGAATTATAAAATTTCTTGAATACACCTTGAAATTGTGTCGCAATATCCGTGAGTGTAAAATATTCGTCGTACAATTTATGATTACATTTTTCGCAAAACCACATCAAGCCATCCTTCTCGCCGTCTCTTCTTTTACGTTCCATCACTAAACCGATCGTACCTTCAAAACGTCTCGGATTATGCGGAACTTTAGGCGGCAATAAAAAAATATCGCCTTGCTTAATGGGCACTTCCACCATTTTACCATTTTCCTGGATCTGTACAATGATATCACCTTCCAACTGGTAAAAAAACTCTTCGCTCTCGTTAAAGTGATAATCTTTGCGTGAATTGGGACCTCCCACTACCATTACAATAAATTCGGTGTCTTTGTAAACTACTTTATTATTTACCGGAGGTTTTAGTAAATGGCGATTTTCATCGATCCATTTTTTAAAGTTGAAAGGCCTTACTATAGACATGGTTTTAGGAGTTTAGTGTGATTAAAGTTAGTAGTAAAAATTTGATTGACAAAATTTTAAGTTTTCTCGCACCTTGCTCCGCCGCAGCTTCGCGAAGGCGAGGAGTCGCAGGGTTCGCAGGATATATTTACCTCATTCCCCTACGGCCTTTGCGCCCATTTGCGAAATACAATTACACTAATCCTTTTTCGAGTAGATATTCCGCTATTTGAACCGCATTGGTAGCAGCACCTTTACGAAGGTTATCGGAAACGATCCATATGTTGAGGGTTTTTGGCTGACTTTCATCCCGACGGATCCTTCCTACAAATACTTCATCACGGTTATGGGCGTTCATCGGCATTGGGTAGATCTGTTTAGCAATATCATCTTCCAAAATAACCCCCTTGGTATTTTTCATCAATGCGAAAATGTCTTTCACATCAAAGTCGTTCTCGAATTCAATATTCACGCTTTCGCTATGGCCGCCCATTACCGGAATACGAACCGTTGTAGCGGTAACACGAATAGCATCGTCTCCCATTATCTTTTTGGTTTCATTCACCATTTTCATTTCTTCTTTTGTGTAACCATTCTCTACAAACACATCAATTTGCGGGATCACATTAAGATCGATCTTATATTTATAAGCCATTGGGCCGTCAACACCTTTGCGTTCATTCATCAACTGATCAACTGCTTTTACACCTGTACCGGTCACCGATTGGTATGTAGAAACCACTACGCGTTTAATTTTATATTTTTTGTGTAGCGGCTCCAGCACTACCACCATTTGTATGGTGGAACAATTAGGGTTTGCAATGATCTTATCTGCTTTGGTAAGAACATGAGCGTTAACTTCTGGCACCACTAATTTTTTAGTGGGGTCCATTCGCCAGGCCGATGAATTATCTATCACTGTAATTCCTGCTTCCGCAAATTTAGGGGCCCATTCCAAAGAAGTGCCTCCACCGGCTGAGAATAAAGCGATCTGCGGTTTAGCGGCAATGGCATCCAGCATCGAATGCACTTTGTATTTCTTTCCTTTAAACGTAATTTCTTTTCCAACTGATTTCTCAGAAGCAACCGGGATCAATTCGGTTACCGTGAAATTTCTTTCGTTCAATACTTCTAACATTTTTGTTCCCACTAATCCAGTGGCACCTACGACAGCAATTTTCATTTTTATTTTAGTTTACAATTAAAAAAGCCTTTCCGTTTTGGAAAGGCTGCTATTATCTTTTAAAATAAAATATCAGAGCCCTTCCTTAGCGGAAAGATTTCTTTGACGATTTTATTTTTAAACTTTTCATTTAACGGATACAAATATCCTAATTTTTAATTAATGGCAAAAATAATTTTTTAAAGCCTACATTTGTGTTGTGAACAAGCCCGGCCTCTCATGGATCATCTTAATTATCCTCTCTTTAGTATGGGGCAGTTCATTTATATTAATGAAGTTGGGAATGGAGGCCTTTACCAGCGATGAAGTGGCGGCCTTACGCATCAGCCTCGCTTTTGTAAGCCTATTCCCTTTTTTGATTCATCACTTCAACAAGATCTCTCTGAAAACCAACTGGCGTGGACTTTTAATGATGGGCGTATTCGGTAATCTCATCCCGGCCTTTTTGTTTACCAAGGCCGAAACCCAAATTAGCAGCAGCTTAACCGGAATGATAAACTCTTTAACGCCTTTGTTCACGGTTTTGTTTGGGCTTTTTATTTTTAAACATCCTTTGCATAAAAACGCTATTATTGGAATTTTAATCGGACTTGGAGGAACCATTTGTCTTTTATCCTTTGGAGAAAGTTCAGAAAGCTCAAAGAACTTATACTTTGCCTTAATGGTTGTAGCAGCTACCATTTTTTACGCGCTTAGTGTAAATGGAATAAAATATTACTTACATAATGTTAACTCATTTACAGCCGCTATCTGGAGCTTTTCGCTTATAGGTCCATTTGCATTAGCGTATTTATTTTTGGCCACCGATTTTACAACTCACTTAATTCAAAACCCAAAAGGATGGTCCTCGCTGGGATTCGTAGGCATTTTGGCAATTGTAGGAACTTCTATTTCGGTAATTGCTTTCAATTATCTGATAAAGTTAGCAGGAACTGTATTTGCCTCCAGTTGCACTTATCTGATCCCAATTGTTGCAATTGGGTGGGGACTTCTTTTTGGCGAAAGCATCAACCTCATCCAAATTATCAGTATGGGAATAATTATTTTAGGTGTTTGGGTATTGAATAAACGGTAATTTATTACAGTATTCAATATACTTAAACTCCGACCGTTCTTTTTCCAGTAATAAATTTTTTATTTTTTGTTTGTTTAAGCTACTCAATTTTTCCAGATCAAAGCAAAACGCTGCAAATAAAGCGCCTTTCAAATTTCCGCTTGTAACACCAAGATCCTTTTTAAGTTTTTGAGCAGCCCATTTTTGCGCATCTACCCTATCACCATTAAACTTTTCAATTATCTGTTGGGTGATATATTTGCTGATCCGGGTAGGATCATATATTTTTGATTCTGGATCAAAGTTCACGGCCACATTCGAGCCGGTAAACTGTTTTAAGATAGTAATTGGTGTTCTATAGCCTTTTGTGTTTTTAATTTTTTCCGACTCTGCCAATGCCAGTTCTTTCAATTCGTTATTAATGGGCCGGAAACCAAAACGGTAATAGAACCAAAAAGCCCCTGACTGCAACCCTTCGGGATTATCTTTACCAAATTGATATGGTTCCACTTCAAAATACGTAGCGCCAAAGGCATTTTTATAGGTACGCAGCAATTGCGCGAATACAAAAGCCGATTCGCCACCACGGAAAGATTCAAAGATTCGTTTCCCGAAAAGCCATCCGCCTCCATATGCCATTGGAAATCCGTTCTTGAACATCATAAAACCAATATACGACTCTAAGGGCAAACGATAAGTAGGCAACATGCTGAATAAGGCGATTGAAAGACCGTGCTCCAGTTCGTAAAACAAAAGTCCGTCTTCATTACAATATGTGATCGGATCAGTTTCGCGATTCAGTAAACACAAAGCAACTCGAGAAGCCTCAATTATTTTAGTTTTTTCGCTCTGAGATAGTTTTTTTGGCGAAGGTAGTTTTTTACTGATGAGTGCGCGTTCATCAAATTTTTTTAAAATTCCTTCAGTGTGATAAAAATTTTTGTGCAGCTCAATATTTCCGAAACTTTTAGAAAAGGTTATTTCCTTCGGAAGAATGTTTGTATAAAGTTGCAAGGATTCAAATAATTGATCACGGATCAATTCTGTGGCCGAAATTTTATCTAGATGACGAATTATCCATTTCAAAATCTCACCTTTGTTCTTTGTACCGCTTGCTTTCTCAAGCCATTTTAATGCCTTTAGTTTTTCATCGCTCAAAAGTTCAAATTCCATTTCAGGTAAAACATGCTTAAATATTTCTTTAGGATGAACACCCGCTTCATCTAAAGAGTGCAAGGATATTTCCTTCGGAAATAGTTCGATGAGCCACTTTATTAAAGAAAAGCTATAAGAGCCCTGCGTTTCGGTAAAGGCTAAGCCACTTCCTGTCAATTTTTCTTTTTTACCCGAAGATGCTTTTCTTATTTCATCGCACAATGAATTCATCTCTCTTTGCGCTTGAAAATAATCAGACTCGTTTTTCGGATAGCCCAAGCGGAAAAGCAAAGTGTTGTGGCAGGAAATTATTTCTTTTTTACTCTTCATTGGTCTTTTTACGTCTAAAGATCGTTGTAATTACAGGAATAGCAGTAATAATAATCAAACTTATAAAAATATATCCTAAATAATTCTCTATCTCCGGAAATTCTTTCCCTAAGTAATAAGCGATACTACCAATACCCATTATCCACCCCACTGCGCCAATAATATTAAATAACATGAAAGTTGAAAAATTTATTTTGATGACTCCAGCAAAAATTGGCGCAAAGGTTCTTATAATGGGAATAAATCTTCCCAGAATAAGGGTTTTCCCACCATGTTTCTGGAAATATGTCTTCGTAGCCTCTAAATGGCTTTTACGAAAGAAAAAACTATCCTTACGGCTATATAATTTTTCACCGGCCTTTTTTCCGAACCAGTATCCAACCATGTTTCCTAAAATAGCCGCGGATATCATACAGATCATCAAAACAAAAAAATTAATTTGAATAACATCCGGTTTTGTTGCACAAAGCAATCCTGCAATAAAAACCAAATTATCGCCCGGCAAAAAAAATCCGATAAAAAGGCCGGTTTCAGCAAAGATCACAAAAAGCAACAATGCAACTCCGCCATACCGTATAATACTTTCTGGATCGGTAAGCTGTTTAAAAAAATCGAACATTGCGCTCTATTTCATTAACTGTTTCAGTACTTCTTCGGGATTGTATTCGGCCTGGCAACTACGATTGGCAAACTTGGAGGATTGTTTTTTGCCATTCAATTCAAATTCCGTTATTAGTGTACAAACCCCCTGATCAAGTCCGCGAAACCGTTTTTCGGAAACCTTATAATTGTTTACAAATGCAGTATAGTCCTTAGCAGAGAGTTTTTTAGTTTCCTTTACGTTGTTCTTTGTCCAGATAACAACGCGATTTTTTTTTTGTTTCGCTATTTTATAAATGGTTGTGCCAGCATCAAAACAACCGGAAGTTTTTACAATAAAAATCACTGTATCGGCGGTGCTTATTTGCTGAATGATATCCGGCTGCTTTTTGGATTGAGCGGAGGCTGTGAGGGTAACTAAAATAAAAAATATTTGGATGAACCCTCTCATGTTTTGTTACCGTAATACTAAACTACTTTTACGGTCAATACTTGCTTGTATATCGGTAATTTGTCCCTTGGGAATAGAGTTGATCAGTTTTTTAGTATACTCACTTTGCGGATTATTATAGATAGTATCTGAATCGCCTATTTCTTCTATATGCCCTTTATTCATTACCACCATGCGGTCGCTCATAAATTTTACAACGCTTAAGTCGTGCGAAATAAAAATATACGTGAATTTATATTCTTTCTTAAGGTCGTTCAACAAATTTAGAACCTGCGCCTGAACACTCACGTCCAAAGCACTCACGCTTTCGTCGCAAATTAAAAATTTAGGATTAACCGCTAAGGCGCGGGCGATACAAATTCGCTGACGTTGTCCACCACTAAATTCATGTGGGTATCGGATATAATGTTTGGGTTCCATGCCCACTTTATTCAACAGGTCGTAAACCATTTCTCGGCGTTGTTTGTTAGAGCTGCCGATCTTATGAAAACGCATGGGCTCTAATAATGCATCGCCCACTTTTATTCGCGGATTTAAAGAAGAATAAGGGTCCTGAAAAATAATTTGAAGATCTTTCCGTAAAACTCTGAAATCGGATTCGGTCATTTGCAAAATATCTTGTCCTTTGTAAATGATCCTTCCGCTTTGCGCATCGGCCAATTTTAAAATGGTTCTTCCTAAAGTAGTTTTTCCGCAACCGCTTTCTCCAACTAAACCCAATGTTTCTCCCTCGTAAACGTCAAAAGCAACATCGTCCACTGCTTTTACATACTGGGTTACTTTCCCAAAAAAAGATTTGCGTGCCGGAAACCAGGTTCGCACATTATGAAGTTGCAGGATCTTTTCGCGGGCGTAAAGTTCTTTATGTGTTTTTTCACGCTCTTCCTTTGTAATGGTTACGCTGCTGATCGCTTCAGAAACCGTTTTCGGAATCTCAACGATCTCGCCTTTATCATCCAACTTCATAAAATCACTTACAACCGGCAAACGTTTCAAGCGTGTTTCCAATGGCGGGCGACAAGCAAGAAGACTTTTTGTATATGGGTGTTTAGGGTCGCTGAAAATTTGGAGAACAGGTCCTTGCTCAACAATCTTTCCTTTATACATCACCACCACTTTATCGGCCAGCTCTGCAATCACACCAAGATCATGTGTGATAAATAAAATGCCCATGTTTTCTTCACGCTGAAGTTTAAGCATGAGATCAAGAATGGTTTTTTGCACCGTAACATCCAATGCCGTTGTTGGTTCATCGGCAATTAAAATACTTGGATTACAGCTCATGGCCATCGCGATCATCACCCGTTGCTTTTGTCCGCCCGATAATTGATGCGGATAACGGTCTAATATTAGCTGCGGATCGGGTAACTGAACCTGTTCAAATAATAAAAGTGTTCTTAGGCGGGCGGCGCGGCGCGATACTTTTCGGTGTAAAATAATTGCCTCCATTACCTGCTCACCGCATTTTATTACGGGATTGAGAGAGGTCATGGGTTCCTGAAAGATCATGGCGATATCGTTACCGCGAAGGTTACGCATATCTTTAGTACTTATTTTAGTAAGGTCTACTGTGCGGTTATCTTTGGTATGATAAAGCAATTCGCCTCCCGAAATTCGGCCGGGAGGATTTGGAATCAATTGCATGATGGAAAGAGAAGTAACTGATTTTCCTGAACCGCTTTCGCCAACAATACCAATTGTTTCGCCGCGATGCAAAGTAAAACTCACATCATTTACGGCACGAATGTATTCATCTTCGGTCTTAAAATCAGTTACAAGGTTTTTTACTTCTAAAAGTACTTCTTTGTCCATAATAATCAGGGTACTAATATAGTAATTTAGCTTTTAAACCTTCTATTTTTTGACCCTGTTTTTAGAGCTTTATTCGTTTTGAAAGGTCATGAGTTTAAATACTGGTTTCGTGGTGACACAATTCGGTTTCGTCTTCTAAAATTTCAATGCTTTCGTCTTTCGGTTAATCTTATTATAAATATTTTTAGCTTTCTAAATCTCTCTGATTGCAGGAAAAAAGCATATTTTTCAGTTTAGAATCGTTCTAAATAGTGTTTTTATAGCTTTAATTCAAAATGTTGCTATTTTTAGAGTAAATCTATCTATTTTTAATTGGTAAAAATCATTTGCAATGATACATTTGCAATGGTTACTTTAATCAACAAATCCTTAGTCTATGAGCAAAAGCGGATTCTTAAATTCATCTATCGGTAAAAAATTCATAATGGGAATTACCGGCCTGTTTTTAATTTCATTTTTAGTGGTGCATTGTTTCGTTAACTCCCTCATTTTTGTGAATGATGGCGGCGAAACCTTTGATCTTGGCTGCGAATTTATGGGTACGAACTGGATCATTCGCGCAATGGAAATTGTGTTATTTGCGGGTATTCTTCTTCACATATTTCAAGCTTTGATTTTAACCCTTCAAAACAACAAAGCGCGCCCCGTTGCCTATGGCGTTACTAACGGTAATGCTAATTCGCGTTGGTACAGCCGCTGGATGGGTTTATTAGGCACTCTTATCTTAATGTTCTTAATTATTCACTTGAGTCATTTTTGGGTGGTGAGTCGTTTTACCGATGAGCTGGCACACACAAAAGAACACGCTTTGCCCGGACAAGAAACCATGTTTGACGAAATGAAAGAAACATTTTCGCAATTATGGGTGGTGATCGTGTATTGCTTATCGATGATCTCTTTAGCATATCATTTACTTCACGGATTTCAATCGGCTTTTCAAACCTTAGGTTTAAATCACAAAAAATACACGCCACTCATTAAAAAAACCGGCGTGGCTTTTTCAATTATTGTTCCGTTGATCTTTGCCGCAATGCCAATTGCGATTCATTTTAAATTGATACAATAATATTTTTGACAACTAACTTTTAACTCATTCTATATGGCAAGTTCACCAAAATTAAATTCAAGAATTCCGGAAGGACAACTGGAAAACAAATGGACAAAATACCGTTCTACCGTTCACCTCGTAAATCCTGCCAATAAACGCAGTTTAGAAGTGATCGTTGTGGGTTCAGGTTTAGCTGGCTCTTCTGCTGCCGCTTCCCTTGCCGAAATGGGATATAAAGTAAAAGTATTTTGTTTTCAGGATTCGCCTCGTCGTGCACACAGTATTGCCGCGCAAGGTGGTGTTAACGCCGCTAAAAATTATCAGAACGATGGCGACAGCGTTTACCGTTTATTTTACGATACCATCAAAGGAGGCGATTACCGCGCACGCGAAGCCAACGTACACCGTTTAGCTGAAGTGTCGGGAAATATCATTGATCAGTGTGTTGCTCAAGGCGTACCGTTTGCGCGAGAATATGGCGGAACATTAAGCAACCGTTCATTTGGCGGAACACAAGTACAAAGAACTTTTTACGCTGCCGGACAAACCGGACAACAATTATTATTAGGAGCTTATAGCGCTTTGCAGCGTCAGGTTGGAATGGGTGCTGTGACTTTATGTGCCCGTCATGAAATGATGGATGTGGTAATGATCGACGGGAAAGCCCGTGGTATTATTGCCCGTGATCTTGTTACCGGAAAATTAGAAAGACATTTCGGACACGCCGTGCTGCTATGTACAGGAGGTTATGGCAACGTGTTTTATCTAAGTACCAACGCCATGGGTTGTAATGTTACCGCCGCATGGAAAGCGCATAAAAAAGGTGCTTTCTTCGGAAATCCTTGTTACACGCAAATTCACCCTACCTGTATTCCTGTTAGTGGCGATCACCAATCAAAATTAACCCTTATGAGTGAGTCGTTACGAAACGATGGCAGAATTTGGGTTCCGAAAAAGAAAGATGATAACCGCAAACCGAATGAAATTCCGGAAGAGGAAAGAGATTATTATTTAGAAAGAAGATATCCGGCATTCGGAAATTTAGTGCCGCGCGACGCTGCCTCTCGTGCCGCTAAAGAACGTTGTGACGGGGTTACGGAGTTGGAACAAGTAAAAATGGCCGTGTATTTGGATTTTGCAGCCAACACCATCCGTTATGGAAAAATTGAAGCTAACAAACACGGCTTGCATAATCCTAGTCAGGAAGAAATTGTTCGCTTAGGAAAAGAAGTAGTAAAAGAAAAATACGGTAACCTGTTTGACATGTATAAACAAATTACCGGTGAAGATCCATATGAAATGCCAATGCGAATTTATCCCGCTGTGCATTACACCATGGGTGGTTTATGGGTAGATTATAATTTGATGACCACCATTCCGGGATTATATGCACTAGGTGAGGCTAATTTTAGCGACCATGGTGCTAACCGTTTGGGCGCCTCTGCTTTGATGCAGGGATTGGCTGATGGTTATTTTGTGATCCCTTATACCATTGGTGATTACTTATCGGAAGAGATCCGTACTAAAGCCATTCCAACCGATCATGAAGCGTTTGTAAAAGCGGAAGCGGATGTTCAAGAAAGAATTACAAAATTATTTTCCATAAAAGGAACAAAATCGGTTGATCACTTCCATAAACGTTTAGGAAAAATAATGTGGGACAAATGCGGCATGGCCCGTAATAAAGAAGGATTAACAACCGCCATTGGCGAAATACAAAAATTGCGCGAAGAATTTTGGAAAGATGTTCGTGTGCCGGGTGAAGCCAATGAATTTAATACCGAATTGGAAAAAGCCCATCGCGTGGCCGATTTTATTGAACTGGGTGAATTGATGTGTAAAGACGCTTTACATCGCAATGAAAGTTGCGGCGGACACTTCCGTGAAGAATTTCAAACAAAAGACGGAGAAGCTTTACGCGATGACGACAACTTTGCTTACGTGGCTGCTTGGGAATACAAAGGCGACAGCAATTTTGAATTACATAAAGAAGAATTGAAATTTGAGAATATTAAGTTAGCTCAGAGGAATTATGCTTAATTAGGAATTAGCGAAAAGCGAATAGAAATTAGTAAAAAGGTCTTTGAAAAAATGAATAAAATTAATTCTTATAAAGAACTAATCGCATGGCAGAAATCCATGATATTAGTTAGTGAAATTTATAAGCTAACAAAAAACTTTCCTTCAGATGAAAAATTTGGAATTGTTTCTCAGCTTAACAGAGCCGTAGTTTCAGTTCCAACTAACATTGCTGAAGGTTGGGGAAGGGTTTCGAGAAAAAATTATTTACAGTTCCTAATGGTATCTAGAGGCTCTTTATTTGAAACAGAAACATTAATAATTATTTCTTTTAATCAAACATATATTTCTAAAAGTGAGTTTGAAAAAACGACCTTTCTTTTAGAAGAAATTAGTAAAATATTAAATGGTTTAATAAAAAGTATTGAAATGAAAGTCGCAGAGGGTGCTGTAAACTAATCGCTCTTCGCTCTTTCCTAAATCCTAAAATATGAGTGGAAACATGAACCTCACACTAAAAGTGTGGAAACAAAAAAACAAAGACAGCAAAGGTAAATTTGAAACTTATGCTGCAAAAGGAATTTCGCCCGACATGTCATTCCTAGAGATGTTTGACGTTGTGAACGAACAACTGATCAGCGAAGGCAAAGAACCGATCGCGTTTGACCACGATTGCCGTGAAGGAATTTGTGGCATGTGCAGCATGTATATCAACGGAAGGCCTCATGGTCCGAAGCAGGGAGTTACCACCTGCCAGTTACACATGCGTAGTTTTAAAGATGGCGATACCATTGTGGTGGAGCCATGGAGAAGCGCCGCTTTTCCGGTGATAAAAGATCTTGCTGTTGACCGTTCATCTTTTGACAGAATTATGGCAGCCGGAGGATTTGTATCGGTAAATACCGGCAATGCTAAAGACGCAAATAACATTTTAATTCCTAAACCG
>JBGASH010000087.1:0-12263 GCA_044229775.1 Bacteroidia bacterium | reverse complement strand
AGAAGAGATTGATTGCGCGATTAATGTAAGGGAAGCAAGAGATTTTTTAAACGCTAAGCATTACGATTTGTTATTGTTGGATCTTGTTTTGCCAATGAATGATGAATATGAAGCTTCAGTAGATTCGGGTACAAAATTCTTGGATGAGATCTATTACAATCCTTCTATTAATATACCAATACACATAATTGGTTTGACTGAATTTGACACTGTATATAAGGATTGTTTCGAGCAGTTTGAGGATAAACTTTGGGCACTGTTAAATTTTCAATTGGGAGAAACAGATTGGTCCGCCAAATTAAAATCAAAAATCCATCATCTTCAAAGTTTTCGCAAAAGCTATAAAGAATTTATTGAGAAGGAAAAAAAATACGATGTAGCAATTATTACAGCTTTAAATGTTGAATTTGAACAACTGAAAGAGGTATGCAAGATGGAAAAATTAAAGACCGAAGACACGTTGGTTTTTTATAGTGGTATTTTGAATACAATGAAAAGCAACAATTTAAAAGTGGTTGCATGTTGTATAAACGATATGGGGATGCAGTCAGCCTCTGCAGTTGCTTCTAAAGTTATCTCTATGTATTCTCCTGCACATCTGTTTATGACTGGAATTTGTGCCGGTATAGAATCTGCTGGAATGAAATTCGGGAACATTGTAATAGCAAAACAAGTTTGGGATTACGAATCTGGAAAGATATCAGATTTAACAACCGGTGGTTATTCTTTCAAGCCTAATATGAAATGTATTCCTACAGTTCAATCTATCATTACCCGTCTTTCAGATTTTGCGAATAATAAAACTGTACTTTCCGCAATACACAATGAATTCAAGGGTAAAAAACCGGACAATCAACTTATCGTAAAATGTGACTCCGTGGGCTCCGGACCATATTTATTAAGAAGCAAAAATTATCTTGCTCAATTGTTAGAGAATGATGGAAAATTAGTGGCTGTTGACATGGAAGGATATGGAGTGTATAAAGCTGCCTCGTTTCATAAAGGGACAATCCCCGTTTTAATAAAGGCTGTAAGTGATTATGGTGATCCCAATAAAAAAGATGATTTTCATGATTACGCATCTTATGTGAGCGCAAGATTTGTGGTTGATTTTTTGATGTACACAATGTAATTAGCACTATTAGAAGGTTGTTAAGCATCTCGACCTGTCGTTAGGAAAGAACACTCGGAATTGTTATGGTATTTTTGATATTTAGTTTGTATTCATGGCAAGTAAAAGTTATAAATAGCTAAAGTGTCATCAGAGGATTTAGATTTTGTTTAACCCACGTTTAATCAATTTCACAAAACCGGTAATCCCCTAATGAAATCCCCACACCCGCCTTTGGGTTTAAAGCCACCATTAAGGCTTGTGACCATGTACAAGTTGTTATTTCCAAAAAAACTTCTTAATACCTATTTCTTTTTTTTTGAAAAATATCCGCATCGATACCCATAAAAACCCAATTTGTATGCCATTGGCATTGTGTTATTTACAAGAATTATACGAATATATTCTAATAAAAACGAATTTATTCTCATCTATAAGAATCGATCCGTTTAAAGGGTCAAATTCCTAGCCTGAATTCACTGGTTTTCATTAAAATCGGTCCTGTTAATTGAGGAATTCAAACACTTTAAAGGCGCAAAAAAGAACCACCAATATTCCGGCTAAAGGAACTGTTTTGTGCTTTTTTTGTAAAAACAAACCACAAATTGCAGAAATAACAAAGGATACGGAAAAGAAAAGAATGAGTGTTATAAAATCCTGGGTTATACCAATCGCCAAAAACATAAAAATGTCGGCAAGTCCTATCTTGCCATCTAAAGGATTTATTAGCTTTTTTTCTTTAACAAAGTAATACAATAGTAGTACTACCGCACAAAAAGAAAAGTATATGAGCGTTAAAATCGCATTTGAAAGTAAGACATACATGCCTTGCGTGAAATAAACGGACGTAATACTAACAACAAAAAACAAAACTATAACCCAAAGACTAATAAGTCTTTCTTTAAAGTCCTGCTTGAAAATAACAAAAGAACATATTAAGTAAAGTAGTATGAAAAAAGCTTTTAACTCCATTAGTCTTTGGTGGTTTCTTTAATGGTTTCGTTCGCATCCAATTGCCATTCGTTCATGGTGCCGTCCTGATCAAAATCGGTTACGGAAATGGCTTTAGCTATAAAGGATTTATTTGAGGCCTCCACAATTTCGATCTTATAATTGGCGCTGCCGTCTTGCGTTACCAATTTGGCTTGCTCAAAACCTAATTCATCCAGACTATTACAATATTTAGAATGAATAAAAAAATAGTTCTTTTGCAATTGCAATACGTGCTTTAGTTGCATTTGTGCTTCCAAAGATTTGGTAGTTGATATTAACGACATAAACTTTGGCACCGCCAACGATAATAATATACCTATAATAGCCAACACCACTAAAAGTTCCGATAAGGTATAGCCTTTTAGTTTTTTATTCAGTATGTTCTTTTTTGTTTTCATCTTATTTTATTTTTGAATTCCTGTGCTCATTTGAAAAAGCGGCATGTACATGGCCACTAATATAAATCCTACTATTAAACCCAAAATGATAATGAAAATGGGCTCAATTAATTTCCCTAATACCGCCTGTTGATGGTCTATTTCTTCCGAATATTGCTTACTAAGTTTTTCAAAGATCATTTCAGGTTCGTTGACTTCTTCAGATACTTTTATTAATGCCGTAAGCTTTTGTGGGAATATTTTATGTTTCGACAAACTTTCATTTAACATCTTACCGCTTAAAATATCATTGTGAACTGCAGTCAAAGCCGTTTCAATAGGATAATACTCTATCATATTCTTTACCAATTCAAGCGCGTCGATCAATAAAACTTTTGCGCCTAATAATAAACGCATCGATTGGCAAAACCGAGCCAGAAACACTTTTTGGATCAAATTATTTACAACAGGTATTTTCAGAAAAAAGGCTGAAGTGTAATGTCTGTACCATGTTTTCTTAGATTGAGTTTTGTGAATAAAATAAACCGACGGGAGAATAATAAGTAACGAATAATAAATGATGTAGGATTTGGAGCTTAGTTTAATTAGGAATTGAGTGGTTTCCGGTAATTTATTACCACTATGCTTAAATATATCGCCAAACATGGGCACCACATAAGAAAGCATAAAATAAACAATAAGTATAGCCAGTGAAATAACAATGACAGGATACGTGAGGGTTCCTATTATTTGACGCTTTAATTTGATTGAACCGGCATAAAACAAACCCAATTCACTTAACACTTCGGCAAGTTTTCCGGTCTCCTCCCCTATTTTCACACTTTGGTATTCGTAATTAGTAAAGATCTTAGGATGTTTTTTTAGGGCTTCCCCAAAAGATGAGCCGGATATTACCTCGTTTTTAATGCCGAGAATTAATTCGCGATGCTTTTTATTATTAGTTTCCGCCTCCACAATATCAAAGGCCGATTTAATATCTACTCCGGCTGAGATCAATAGACCCATCTCCGAATAAAACCATTCCTTTTGTTTAGGATCGAATTTCTTTTCAAATAATTTTATTTCAGTATTAAGCAATTTGCTTAAACTTTGTCCAATATCCCTCTTGTCCCCTGAAGTAACAGAAGAAATAACTTTTGTTTCATATTTCGACAGGTCAATTGAGGCCATTAGTATTCTCTTTTTCGAGTTTTAATAAGGTGCAGGAGTCATATTGCTTATTAAAGGATACATGGAACTTTTGTTTTTCAAAACTCACATCAAATTCAATTTTGTTTAAAAGACGGTTTTGCCAAAGAGGATTATTCAAAATTTCATAAGTGTTCTTTATATCCAATGCCTTTAAATGAAAGGTGTCGGTACTATTATCCCCCTTAATAAGGACTGTTTCGTTCTTAAATTCCATATAATTAGTAGCCGAATCGGTTTTAAACACATAGGTATTATCGCCTTCTTTAAAACTTAGGTTCTTAAAGCCGCTTAAGGTTTCCAGACGATCATTCAGTGTATTAAGTTCATTGATAAAAGAACTTTGTTGATTGTATTGAACCAGTAGTTTCTGAATATAATTAAAACCCAAATAGGCAAAAGTGATCATCAGGCTGGTTAAAGCCATGGTGATCATGAGTTCCGAGAGGGTAAACGCGTATAGTTTTTTATTCAGCATATACAGTTGTTTGTGCTTCGGCCAATTTCTTTGCATCATTATTGTATACCTTTATTTTAATATCGACGCAATCGGCATAGTTCTGGTTCCTGATAATTGTTTTTTTTATGGTGTATTCTTCTTCTTTATAAGTGTTATCGAGGTAATCTTTCTTTTGTATAGCTTCATTAAGAAATTTTGTTGCTAATTCGTTGCTTTTTATTTTAATGAAGGGCATTGTGCTTTGCTGTATGTTCAAATAGATCACAACAGCCAATGTAGAGCAAAACGACACCAGTGTTAACGCTACCAGCACCTCCGGCAAAGTATTGCCTTTTAGTTTTTTATTTATAACCATTTGGCGCATTTAAACACATTCTTTGAAGCAAATACATTGGGTATAATAATATTTCCCGCATATTTTTTTGGGTCCTGTTTTATCATATGGTTCTCATAAATAGCCGAAGGCGTTTTTAAAAGCAAGCTTTCGCAAAACACATTCCCGAATATTTTCCCTGTACATGGGCATAATTGCTCGAGTAAAGCAATCCATAAAGTTCTATGTCTTTATTCAGTTTAACGATCACTTTTGAATTATCATTATTGTTTAATTCATTTATGGCTAATAAAGAACCATGGATCACACAATTTTCGCCAATAAACACGCCCCGCATACCATTTCCATTCGAAATATTACTGATCACTGTTAACGAAGAGGGGTAATCCAGGAAAGTTCTTTTCTCTACAATGATGGAGTCTTTAGCAATAATATGCACGCTTCCTTTAAAACCCGGCCGTAAGGTTGCTTTATTCGCTATGATCAATACATTATTTATGTAACAATTGCTGTCAATTGTTATTTCATTGCACAGTATTTTTATGTTTCCGCTTAATTGGTAATTGTTAAGCCGAATATTCCCCCATTGAACGCAAATGGTTTTGTTAGAGAAATCATTGCTCAACCGATATGGAAGAGCAGCAACCGCACTATCGGTATTCGCGTTGAACTCATCCATACATCTTTTTAATTGGAGTAAATAATCCTTTTTAATAGGTGGAATGGAGGGCGGACCCCTTTTGATGAAAGAATAAACAGGACCATCACTCACAAAACTCTCTCCTTCTATGAAAACGGGTTTTATTCCGCCCTCAGGGAAATAGCAATTACCGGTAAATTTTATTTTACCAGCCAGTGCTACAGGGCGACCTCTGTCGGCAATGAGTATAGAAGTATCCTTACTGGCGCTTAACCCGTATAATCCCGAACCTTTTATATAATGCCGGTTGTTTTTAGATTCGGTGTTAATTAAAGTGTAGGCACCCCATTGAAGTCGTTTAATTCTTAAGGAATCGTCATTATCCAGGCCTTGCCATTTATTATTTAAACTTTCATTAAAATAAGAGGAACGCGCCATGTTTAAGCCTGTTTTGATGTCAAAGTGCAATTGTTCTTGTGCAATTTGCGATAACACCTGCCTTTGATTGTGGTAAGCGATCATCACGAACATGCTTAATATAATACCGGTGACCACACTTATAATAAGTGCAATGTAAAGTGCGCCTCCTTTTAATTTGATCTTAAAGAACATTATGCTTCAGTTGAATTTTTTCTTTTTTCTTTCTTAGGCTTATCGGTTTTCTCTTTCTTTTTGAAAATAGCCTTCACGCGTTCTTTGAAACTCCTCTTTTCCCTGGTTTCGCTCGACCCTTCTTTATTCTTTTTCACTTTTTCAGTTTTGGGTTTTGAAATGATCTCATTACCGTTCTTGTATCTTTTCTTTTCTGCAATGCGTCCTGTCTTATCATAAGTGTAAAATTTTCCATGCAAGAGATCATTCTTAAAATTACCCTTGGCCATTATTTCACCATAATCGTTATACAAAATATATTTTCCATTCTTTCTTCCTTTTTTCCAGGTGATCACCTCTCTTAATTTGCCGTCGGTGTACCAGTATTTCCATTCCTTATTTTTTAAGCCGTATTTAATTTGTCCCGACTCTCGTAATTGATTATTGAAGGCGTAAAAGGACTTGTAATAACCATGCAGTAGTTTTCCGTCATAACCCCCTTTGGTCTCGGTAATTTTGTTGGAATTATACCACAGGTAGCAAAGATCATTGTTAACGCAGATCTTCTTAGGATCTTTCAGCATCTGTGTCTTTACACTATAATCCTCGTAGTTAACGATAATATTAAAGGTCTTCATTTCGGTAGGTTCAACCGGCCGCTGAGAAAAAGCGGTTGAATAAATGACGAAAAACAAATAAATGAAAGGTTTTTTCATATGAAGGTTTATTTAGTAATGATCATTTTATCTCTTCCAATTTTAACTTCTATGTTATCTTTATTGATGTTGTTAAAAGCGATGTTATCAACAATATCTCCTTTTTTTATGATATAAGATTTACCATTTATATTTATTAGAGCCGTTGCGGTGCCACTCGTTTTATTTTGAACTAATCCCATGTACTTAATATCTACTGTTTTTGTCTCTGCGGCTTTCACAACCTGGTTAACGATTGTTTTGTTTTGAGGAGGTTTTTGTGAAATACCCGAAGAGTTATTGTTTCTTTTATGTTCGCTTTCTGTTTTTAAAAAAGGATCAGGATAATTTACCATTAATACATAAGCAGCGCTGTCTTTCGTTTTGTTCTTTTTTATGGATAAGGGCATTTCATTTGGCAAAGCCGCTTCCTCTTTGTTTAAAAAAGTATAGATCCTAAAGCCAAACCAACCCCATACCAATAGATTGATAGCCACTAAAAAATATACTTTTTTATTCTTTTGCATTAGGGGATCACTTTAAATTTTAATTGATTACTGAATCCTGATCTGTTACCTACCGAATCGACAGATCTTAATCGCCACCAATAATACGAAGAGGATACTGGAACAATAGGATTGAAAGCATTGATCTTGATCTTAGTGGCATAAACCCTCGCTGAACTTACAATGGATGCAAAGGCCGAATCGATACTTACAAAAACACTGTCGTATTTGGTATCCGTTGAACTCCTGTTCCATTTAAGATCAATGGTGTCTTTTACAGATGAACCATGTGTTGGCGATAGTAATACCGAAACCGTTGGAGGTGTTAGGTCGACGGTAAAAGTTAACGGCGAATTGTATTGTGAAATACTAAAATCATTCATTGCCCTCACTTTCCAGGTGTAAACTCCCCCGGTAGAAAGTGTACAGGTAAAGGTGGTATTGGCAGTTGTAGAATCTTTAATGACCGTACTGCTTGAATTGATGATCTGTATCTCGTATTTATCGGCCGCGCTTATGCTATTCCAAGAGAAATTGACTTTAGCCGATCCCGTCAAATAATTACTAACGGGAGCTATTGGGATCACCAGTTGCGAACCCAGATTACTGGTGGTATCGATCTTTAAACTGAAAAGTGAATATTGCGAACTGCTCCCCGTATTAAAACCTTTGATGCGCCATTGGTACGAACCGGGTGACAAGGTAAAATGAAATTTTGTCCCGATCACGTTTGTGTCAATTATCAATTGCTGAATGGCATTAAAGGATGGTTTAACGATCTGTATGTTGTATCTCTCTGCGCCCTCCAACTGTTCCCACCAAAATGTGACAGCGTTATTGGGTGTTGAAAAATTATCGACTGGTGCTAAAACCGAAACGCTGGTATTATCCAATTTCTTTACCACAAAATCTTTGGTGCATGACGAAACCATGCTTAATAATAATAGAGAGGAAATATATAATTTAATGGATCTCATACATTCTTAGCTTTTGTTGGTTTGATTAAAGGATTGCGTGATAATGGTAACATATAAATTCTTGCGTTTGGTTTGTGGATCTTTTAACGCGAAATATTTTACCGACATCACCCGTGCTTGAATTCGGAACTTATTTTCAACCGAATGTTCCAGGCGAAGCAGGTCTTTAAAGTTTCCCTTTACGGTGAATGAATTTGTTTCCACCATTAAATTATTATTTTTAAAAGAGTTCAATAGTGGGATCTCAGTAACCATGCAGTCATTATTTTCGGCAAAGTCAGAAATATACGCCGTTAGTTTATCTCGTACCGAAACTGTATCGTTTTCGGAGTAAGAACCTTCTACGGAGGCCATTTTTTCTTTGAGTACTGGCATTTCCAATTCTTTTTGTTTAAGCCAGGCTATTTTCGATTCTTTCTCTTTTATCTCTTTTAAAATAGAAAAGGTATCGCTAAAACTGAACTTGTAGGCTAAAAGCATAAAAAGCAGAAAACTACCCAGCATGGCGAGACATTTTTTAGGATATGTTAGTTTTGTCCACATTAGTTGGTCACGATCTTCACTTCAAAATTAGGTTGGTTATTTTCGCTGATATAAGAGAATTTCTCAAGGTTAACATCCTTGACGAAATTCTGGCCTTTTAATACGTTTATCCATTCATTTACTATTAAACTTTTGTCGCAATTACCTTTGATAAGGATGTTGTTCTTATCAAACACTAACAGACTATCTTCTTCAATGTGTTTTTTTGCAGGGTTGCTTACCCATTCTCTTAAAACCACTTCGTTTGGAATGGTGGCGGCAATCTTATCAGTATACATGGAAGTAGTATTATTCTCCATAATACCGGCTTTTTAATTCATTGATTTGCTCATATTTTCCCTGATATAAATTCAATTCACTTTCCAAGGATTGATTGGTAGCAAAGAAACTACTGAAGAATAACACATTTGTAATACAAAGAATAAAGGCGACCGAAACGAAAGAATAAGCCAGTACTTTCAGTTTATTTTTTTCGGAATGTTTTGTACGGTATGAGGAAAGTTCTGTTCGCGGGCTCTCATAAGGCAATTGATCTGTTAAATAAGTAAAGCCCGCCGAAAAACTTAATACATCAGATGGCTTTAGCATTATTCCCTGAAGGTCAAGAACTGCATGGTCTTTATTGGAGGACAAAGCAATGCTTTCAACTTCATTATTGTTTAAAGCAACGGAATAACTATTGGTATTAACCGAGCTGTACTTCGAAGAAATAGGCGATACATTGCCAATTGATACAGGACCCAAAAGCACATCGGCTATCTCATTCTTAAAACCCTCAAGGTTCCTTACGATCTCTTGCCATTTTTCTTTTCTTAGTATACACAGGTAGCCATGATCTCCCTGTCGGTATAATTGAATGTAAAAATCACTGGCGTTAGCGGCAGGAAGGTTTTGCGAAATGAGTTCGTTAAGTTCGCCGGAACCAAATTGTTCGATTCTTTTTAAGATAAGCCCTTTGCCTGTAACACAAAACACTAATGGTAATTTGTTTTTTTTGATCTTTTCAGGTAAGGTAAGGTTTCCTAAACTGAAACCGCTTTCAATTAGATTTAGCTTTTTGTTTTTAAATTCTAAAACAGAATAATAGTAGTCGCAGGAGTTCTCGGTTAAAACTACTTCTATGCCGCACACTGTTGAGCGGACAAGGTATCTTTTTGGTATCCACTTTTCCCAAAACATTTTAACTGTATATAAGTGTAGGTTTAATAAAAATGGTGAGTTTATTTTCGGTTTTCTTTTTGGTGCGGTCGCCAAACAACCAACGCAAAATCGGAATACGTGAAATACCTGGTAAACCGGAACCCGAATGATCGGTAGAATTTTCTTCCAATCCGCCTAACATGACCATTTCGCCATTCTTTACGCGAACCAGTGATTGAAAATCACGATTAATAGAACCTGGAGGAGCGGTGTTGGAGATGCGGGCTGTAAAAGAAGATTGCTTTACATTAATGGTCATAGTGATCTGTTCATCACCCGAAACTTGTGGGTCGATAGTAATAGAGAGATCGGCATTAACCGGTTTGTACTGTTGCGATTGTAAAAGATTTTGTTGCGTATTATTGGTGTTCACCAACTGATTTTGTACCTCGAGATAATATTCGGTGTTGCCAATGCTTAATTTGGCTTCATGTCCGTTTAAGGTCGCTATCTGCGGCGTAGAACGTAATTTTAAAATTCCCTGTTGTTCCAACGCTTTTAGGGTGGCGTAAAAATTAGCGGTAACATTTCCAAGATTGATTATTCCCAAACCGCTAATGCCGCTTAACAAATTATTAATACTGGTTGAGTTCAACACAATATTTGCCTGAGGTAGAATAGTTCCGCCAGTCGCAGCGGGTTTATTTCCTAATACGGCGCCTAACCCTGCCGACAATGTATTGCTTTTTCGCACATCAGCAATAATTACTTCAATATGAACCATAGGTACTACAAGATCGAGTTGACGTAAAAACGATTCCAACTCGTTGATGCGGGGTTGCGAACCACTGGCAATTATACCGTTAAGGTCTTCGAAAACCTTTAGGTCAACACCTTTTTTAAGTTCTGCTGGAACAAAATCAAGTATTTTATCAATGGTGCGGTTCTTTAATTGTATAAGCTTACTTTGTCTAAGCCCCTCGAGATTTCTGTCACCTACCAAATAAATATCACCTTCCTTTTTAAAAGTATAATCCGTGCCATTAAATAGTAATTTTAAAAAATCATCGTATGTAGCATCATTCATTTTAACTGTAGCACTTCCTTTCAATTCGGAGAATAGAAAATAGTTTTTATTTAATTCGGATGAAACGGCATTTACAATTTCAGCGATAGGGAGGTTTTGTGCGTCGGCGTAAATTAATCCGTCTTTTATGGTTATCCCACTGCTTTTGTTCTCATTATCTTTTTTTGAACCCAATGAGCCGAGTGTATTGGTTTTACCCTTGTCGCTTTCTTTGGCAATTTGTATTTTTTCAAACACATAAAAGTTATCAGGGGTTAAGGTCACTTTCATGTCGTTAGCAAAGGCCAATTTTTCGAGGGCGCTGTTAAAAGTGGCGTTTTGCATAAAACCGTTAACTATTTTTCCTGAAAGATCGGGTGAGAAAATAATATTCTTGCCGCTTTGCTTCGTAATTTCCTTTGTCACGTTTCCTAATGTATCCAGATTAAGATCATAACTCAATAGATCGGCTGTAGCCTCATATTTTACATTAATGGTTTTTCGTGTGGCGGTTTTAATGGGAGTAGCTGGTGGATTATATTTTGAAAAGGAAATAATAGGGCCTACCAATGCAATATCCAAGTCGTATTTTTTGCAGAGGAAGACAAAAATATCTTTAGCGCTTACATCTTTAAAGTTGTTTGTGATCTTTATGTCCAGCAAAGGATCAACATTAACGTTAAGATTGTTGTTATTGCCAATGGCCCGTACAAATTCCTGGATGGTGACGCCATTAACCGAAAGTTCTACTTTGTCGTTAATTCCGGCGTAATTCTTTGCTAATTGATTGAGCTTTTCATCCAAAATGTCAAAGCGATCCTGAGCCTTTGTAAAAGCAAAAACTAAGAGGAATAAAATTATAAATTTATGTTTCATCTTTTCTATTCTGTCGCTTCTCGACTGCGCTCGAAGTGACACGTCAGTTCTCATTTATTAAATAAGGATAGATCTCTTCCAAACTTGTTTCTCCTTTCGCAAATAAGTTAAGTGCGTTTTCGGCCAGCTTGGTTATTTTGTTTTGTTTGCAATAATCATCAATGTTAGTAGTGTTCAATTTTATTTGTTCGGCCAGTTCCTTGGTGATATTTATTACTTCGTATATGGCTTTTCGCCCTTTATAACCGGTAAAATGGCACTGATCACAACCTTTCGCTGTAAATTGTTCAGCTAATGCAAAATTGTTGTAATTGGAAGGAAGCTCCTGTTTATGCAACGGCACTTTGGTTTTACAGAGCGGACATAAAGTCCTTACCAAACGTTGAGCCACCGACAAATTTAAAGTATTGGCTAATAAATATCCGGCCACGCCCATATCCATTAAGCGCGAAATGGTTCCCCACGCCGAGTTGGTGTGTATGGTAGATAGTACGAGATGCCCTGTTAACGCGGCACGAATTGCCATCTGTGCCGTTTGGGCATCCCGTATCTCACATAACATAATAATATCTGGATCTTGCCGTAAAAAAGTTCGTAATGCTTCTGAATAACTCAAGCCAATTTCTTCTTTTAACTGAACTTGATTCACCCCATCCAACGTGTACTCAATAGGATCTTCGATGGTTAAGATATTAGAAGTTGGCTTGTTCAATTGTTTAAGTGTAGCATAAAGCGTTGTGGTTTT
>JBGASH010000086.1:0-12707 GCA_044229775.1 Bacteroidia bacterium | reverse complement strand
GATGGTGTTGAGGTTTTGTTTTTTGGCTTCGGCCAGATTATGTTTTAATTTGAACCATTTGTTGCCGCTCACTTCAGGATGCAAAAGATCCAAACGCAAAACGGACGCAGAAATCTTTTTTTCTGAAAATAATTTGGAGTTTAGTTTTTCAATTATGGGAGTGTAGTTTATCAATAGGTAGATGTAAAATTAACCACAAAGTACACAAAGGATCCGCTTTGTGGCAACTGGCGTTTATTAGCCACGAAGACGCTAAGGCACAAAGTATCACAAAGGATCCTTGTCACATTAACTTTTCTCTTCCCATATGCTAACCAAATGAACGATGGTTTCCGTAGCTTTTTGCATGTCCTGAACACTAACCCATTCTTGTTTACTATGAAAAGCATGTTCGCCGGCATAAATGTTCGGACAAGGTAATCCCATAAACGAAAAGCGAGAGCCGTCTGTTCCCCCTCTGATACTGGATAAAACCGGTTTCACCCCTGTGCGTTTTACTGCTTCAACCGCGTAATCAACTACGTGTTTACAACCATCCAAAACATCTTTCATATTACGATACTGTTCCGTTACTTTAAATTCGTAAGAACATTTATTGAACGGGGCAATTACTTTTTTAACGATGTCTTCCAGTTCTTTTTCTAAACTTTTTAAAGTAGGTGTATCAAAAGCACGGATAATAAATTTTATTTCTACCTGTTCCAATCCGCCATTAATAGCGGTTGGGTGCATGAAAGGTTCTTTTTTCTCGGTGGTTTCGGGTGTTTTATTTTTAGGAATGTGATTGATTATTTCGGCCGCAATTTTAATAGCGTGTTGCATTTTATCTTTTGCAAAACCCGGATGGGTAGGAAAGCCCTTTATGAGAATGCTTACGGCATCGGCACTGAATGTTTCGTTCTCAATATGACCTATAGTTTCGCCATCCATGGTATAGCCGAACTGTGCGCCTAATTTTTTCATATCGGCTTTGTCGGCACCACGGCCTATTTCTTCATCGGGCGTAAACAATATTCTTATTTTTCCGTGTTTTACTTCGGGGTGGGTCATTAAATAATTAGCGGCATCCATAATTTCGGCAACGCCCGCTTTGTTATCGGCTCCAAGCAAAGTGGTACCATCGGTGGTTACGATATCGTTGCCAATTTGATCGGCCAGAGCGGTGTGTTCCGAAAATTTTATAACCTGTGTGGTATCTTTAGGCAGAACAATATCACCGCCTTTATAATTTTTATGAATTATAGGATTCACATTTTCGCCGCTGCAATCAGGCGAGGTATCCACGTGCGAACAAAAGCAGATCACCGGAACATTTTTGGTGGTGTTGGAGGGGATGGTAGCGTATACATAACCATGCTGGTCTATTTCGGCATCCTTCAATCCTAATGCTTTTAATTCTTCTACTAAAAGGCGACTTAAATTTTTTTGTTTTTCGGTACTCGGGCAAGTGGGCGAATTAGGATCGGATTGCGTGTCGATCTTAGCGTAACGCACGAAACGCTCGGTAACGGTGAAGTTGTATTTACTGAAGTCCATAATCTAAAAATTTTAGAAGTATAAATATAGCTAATCGGAGGATAATCCAAGAAAAATTTCATTAAAATAATTCTTCCTGCAATCTTATTTGTATCTTTAGGTTACAAATGCTTTCAAATGAAAAAATCGATTCAGTATTTCATTTTTATTTTTGCCTTGACAAACAGCAATATCGATGGCCAAACTGCTGATGTTAATGCAAATGCCCAGACTAAGTGTATTTATCAATTTTTGCAAAGCAGAGCTACTGCTACGAATGCAAATCACGTTATGGGACAAATGCTAAGTTTTAACTATTCGCGACTTAGTGTTTCGTATGATTCGTTAGTAAAGCAGTTTAAGGGGACTTATAGTAAAGACATTTCATTGGTTGGATTTGATTATTGCATGTACCTAGGAAGTGGGGGATATCCGAAATGGATGAAGGATTCTATAAATATGCAAGCAATTAAGCATTTTAAAAAAGGCGGATTGGTTACTGTAATGGCAAATTTCAGAAATCCATGGTCATTAGGGCCAATATATGATTCAACAGGAACTTGCTCTAAGTTTTTTGAGGTTTATACGAATGGTAATACTGCCAATACCAATTTTAAACGAATGCTTGATAGTGTAGCTGTTGGGTTTAAACAACTGCAAGATTCGGGGGTTACGGTATTGTTCAGACCTTTCCATGAAATGAATGGTGCATGGATAGGACCGGTACCATCTAAAGATTGTAACAAGTGGTGGTCGGTAAAACATAGTACATTGACGCCATGTTATAATCAATCTGCAACCGAATTTCAAAATCTTTGGTCATATACTTTTAATTATCTCACTACAACAAAAGCACTTCATAATATCATCTGGGTTTATGCAGCAGCGGCAGTTGAGGCCGGTGTCACATACAATGTGAATTTTAAAAACGAAATGTATTTTTATCCCGGAAATACGTTGGTAGATATTGTTGGGGTGGATGATTATAATGATACTCTAAACATAACCGGGTATCCTAGTTTAATTGCAAGTGGTAAACCTTTTGCACTATGTGAGTTTGGGCCATTCATAAAACAAGGCACCAACAATCACTTCGGTTTCAATTATTCAAATTTCATGAACAAGATGAACGCTAAGTATCCTGCTACATGTTATTGGATGTCATGGTATGATTTCCCTCTTGGTACGGGATATTATTATGGGTCTTACATTAATCAAACCGGGATACCTCAATTAATCGCAAATAATACGGTTGCTACATTAGACAAACTTCCTAAACCCTGGTGTGCCGCAAACAATATTGATGAGTTGAAGTCTGAAGGTGGGTTAGTCATTTTTCCGAACCCTGCCACTGAATCTATTCAATTTGGGAGAGTGGTAAAAGAAGTAAATGTGTTTAATAATTATGGAGAAAAGATCCTATCACAAAAAATGACAAATGAAATATCATTAATGGAATTAAAAGATGGGATTTATTTCATAGTGGCAGATGGCTTTAGAGAAAAAATTATTGTTACTCACTAATTCAATAAGTGAAATACGCCAACTACGCAGCCACGAGGCTTCGCTCGCGGCCTACGCGGCCTGTAGATGGCTGAGTTTAGCGTTTTGCAGTTTTTGTGTAGCGTAATCTAAAGTAATGGTAAAGTTCTTAGGGGCTTTTTCATCACTGGGAAGGTCGAACATAAGATCTACCATTATAGCTTCACAAATACCACGTAATCCACGGGCGCCTAATTTAAATTCCAAGGCTTTGTTTACAATAAGATCAAGCACTTCATTTTCAATCTCCAATTTTATACCTTCCATTTTAAACAAGTGTACGTATTGTTTTATTAGGGCATTTTTTGGTTCGGTAAGAATAAGTCGAAGCGTTTCGCGGTCTAACGGTTTCAAATAACTTAATACGGGTAAGCGGCCAATTAATTCGGGAATTAATCCGAATGTTTTAAGATCCTGCGGAGAAATATATTGCAACAAATTTGCCTTGTCGATTTTTTCTTCATTAACCGACGCCGAATAACCAACGGCCTGCGTGTTCAATCGTTGCGCGATCTTTTTTTCAATACCATCAAAAGCGCCGCCGCAAATGAATAAAATATTTTTGGTATTTACCGAGATCATCTTAGCATCGGGGTGTTTTCTTCCACCTTGTGGCGGAACGTTTACACTCGATCCTTCGAGTAATTTAAGCATAGCCTGTTGTACGCCTTCACCACTCACATCACGTGTTATGGACGGATTATCGCTTTTGCGGGCTATCTTATCAATCTCATCAATAAAAACTATTCCTCGTTCGGCAGCAGCCACATCGTAATCGGCCGCTTGTAATAAACGGGTTAAAATACTTTCAACGTCTTCGCCAACATATCCGGCTTCGGTTAAAACGGTGGCATCGGCAATGCAAAAAGGCACATTCAATAATTTAGCAATGCTGCGGGCCAATAAGGTTTTACCCGTTCCTGTTTCTCCCACTAAAATAACGTTGGATTTATCTATTTCAATTTCTTCTTTATCGTTAGCAACATGTGCAATACGTTTAAAATGATTGTATACGGCAACGCTTAAAACTTTTTTCGCGTCATCCTGACCAATCACATATTCATCAAGGTATTTTTTTATGGCATTAGGCTTTAAGAGATTTAAAGCCTGTTGTACTTTTTGTTTATTATCGGCAGTAGCTTCCTCGCTTATCATTTTATAAGCCTGAGAAATACAAGAATCGCATATGTGCCCGGTGATGCCGGCAATAAGAATTTTTACATCTTTTTTATCGCGGTTACAAAACGAGCAGGTTACAGGTCCGGTTTTTGCCATAGGGTAAAGATACGAAATTTTAAGGGGTTTATAAAATGAAAAAACCCCGTTTTTAGGCGGGGTTTTTTGCAAAAAATGTGAAATATTATTTGGTAGTATTGGCTCTAATAGCGCTTTGATCGGTGTATTGTAACTCGAGGTTACCATTGGCAAGGGTCTTTACTTTATAATAGTAATCAACCAAAGGATATTTGATATGAAGCATGTCGCCTTTTAATTCGTAAGTATAAGAAGGATCGCAATAGTAATCGCCGGCTTTTAACGCGTTACCTTCGGCATTTATTTGAGGCGAAAGAATGGTGGAACAAAAATTCATTTGCCCGTTCTCTGCAAATTTTGCATCCCAGTCGGATTTAGCGGGAGCGGTTTTGCTTAAGATAATATTCTTACCATCAAAAATTCCGGTGGCGTACCACTTGTTAGCCTTCAATGTTTTTTCAGTGTTTTGACAAAATCCGGCCAGTGATATGGCAACAAATGCTAAAGAGAAAATTAGTTTTTTCATTGTATAGTTATTGGTCTTTATTTAAAATTAGTGTGATCGGTGGGTGTTAACTCAAAGCCATCGGCTATTTTTTTAATGGAATAATAATAATTGGCCGGGCCAAAATTAATATTTAATACGTTGTTTTTTACCCCAAAAGTATATTGTGTTTCGCAATAGTATGTTCCCGCAGCAATATTTTTACCTGCAACAGTTGGGTCAGGCATTTCGGTTTTTGCATTTGCGCAATATTTTGGTGTCCTTTATTCATAAAGGCGGCAATCAGCAGTGGTTTTTGAATTTAAGTAAGCGATTTCTCGCCCAAGTGTTCCGGCCACAAACCATTTATTAGCTTGTAATTGCTTTACCACATCCGCTTGTGCAAACCCTTTAAAACTAAAAAGTAACGCGGCAAATACTAATACTAAAAATCTCATATTTTGTGCTTTTATCGAATACCAAATATAGGGCTTAAATACCTTAATTTATGCCGAAATTGGTCAAATTAAGGTTAAATTGAGCAAAAGGGGCCTTATAATTACTAAACAATTATATGTGTAAAGCCCTCTTGGAAGTGGCATCCAAACAGGCTTCTTTAAAGCTTTCTGTAAATGTTGGGTGTGCGTGACAGATACGCGCTATATCCTCCGCACTAGCCCTGAATTCCATTGCTACAACGGCTTCAGCGATCATATCTGCCGCACGCGGCCCGATCATGTGAACGCCTAAAATTTCATCGGTTGCTTCATCGCTTAAAACCTTAATAAACCCATCGGTGTCCATACTTGCTCTGGCACGACCACTGGCTTTAAAAGGAAACGCCCCTGATTTGTATTTTTTACCTTGTTCTTTTAATTGCTCTTCGGTTAATCCAACCGCCGCTACTTCGGGCCAGGTATAAACAACACCCGGAATTAAATTGTAATTCATGTGCGGTTTTTGTCCGGCCATTAATTCAGCAACATAAACCCCTTCTTCTTCGGCTTTGTGAGCCAGCATAGCGCCTTTAACCACATCACCTATGGCGTAAATATTATCGACGTTGGTTTTTAAATGATCATCGGTTTCAATTCTTCCTTTGTTATCAAGTTTAACACCGGCTTTATCTAATCCTAAATTATCGGTATAAGGCCGGCGACCAACACACACCAAAACATAATCACCTTTCAATTCTAATTTTTCGCCTTTGTCGTTGTCGGCCGTTACGGTTACCTCTTTTCCTTTTGAAGAAACGCCGGTAACTTTATGTTTCATATAAAATTCGAATCCTAAATTTTTCTTCAAAACACGTTGTAATTCTTTGCCCAGGGCTTTGTCCATAGTAGGAATTATTCCATCCATGAACTCTACCACACTTACTTTTGATCCTAAGCGCGCATAAACGCTTCCTAACTCTAAACCAATTACCCCACCTCCAATAATAATTAAATGCGTAGGCACCTCGGTTAATTCCAGGGCTTCCGTTGAGGTGATTATTCTTTTTTTATCTATTTTAATAAAGGGTAGAGATGAGGGTTTTGAACCGGTGGCAATTATGGTTTTGGCCGATTCAATTTGCTCTTTTTTTCCATCGGCTTTTTCAATTTCGATGGTGGTTTTATTGACGAAACTGGCATGACCGTTTATTACTGTGATCTTATTCTTTTTCATTAAAAAATTGATGCCGTCGCAGGTCATTTTTACAACATTCCTTTTTCGATCAATCATTTGTTTAAGATTCACTTTAAGATCTTTTAAGTCGATGCCGTGTTCTTTAAAGCTGTGTTCCGCATTATGATAATGTTCGCTCGAATCTAAAAGCGCTTTGGATGGGATACAACCTACATTTAAACAGGTACCGCCTAATGTAGCGTACCGCTCAATGATAGCGGTTTTCATTCCTAATTGGGCACAACGTATCGCCGCAACATATCCACCAGGGCCTGAGCCAATAACGGTTACATCAAATTTTTCCATAGTAATTTATCTTAAGAAGGACTAAATATAGATAAAATCAACTAAACAAAAAAGCCACTCTTTTTAGGGAGTGGCTTTCAGTTTAAAGGGAGATTAAATTTATTTAATGAGTGTTACGTTACCTGATAATTCGTGTGATTTACCAAACACGTTAGTGAGATTGATCTTCCAGATGTAAGTATCTTCTTTGGATAATTTTCCTTTGTACATACCATCCCAACCATGACCAAAGTCGTTGGTCATCATTAACTCTTCACCCCAACGGTTGAAGATGCGTAATTCGTATTTAGTGATACCAAATCCTTTTGGCTGGAACACATCATTTAATCCATCACCGTTAGGAGAGAAAACGTTTGGCACATAAATACCGTAATCTTGACCAACAATAATGGTTTTTACAATGGTATCAACGCAACCGTGATCACTGGTTACTAATAAAGCGATAGCATAAGTACCGGCTTCTGAATACATGAAAGTTGGATTTTGTGAATTAGAATGCGGTTTAGGCAAATTCATAAAATACCAATCCCATTTTTTGATCACCGCCTCATGCGAAGCATCTGTAAAAGTTACCTCATCGTTCTCAATTGGTTTTAACGGTGAGTAATTAAAGTCGGCGGTTGGAATAGGATAAGCGTTTACGCTGTAAGTTACAGAAGAAACACAACCGTTATTGTCGGTAACCGTAGCTCTAACGGTGTAATCACCTGCCATATTATAACAACGATCGGTATTGATCACGTTACTTGCAAAAGCGCCATCACCAAAATCCCAACTGCAGCTGGCAATATCACCACCCGAGTTAGAAGAAGTGAATGTCATACACAATGGCACACAACCTTTATTGTTGCTGGCACTGATAACCGGAACCGGTAAAGGATTCACAATTAAAGTAGCGGTAACCGGTAAAGAAGAACAACCGGTTGAGGTATTTGTTCCAACCACAGTTACATATAAATTATTAGTTCCGTTAACAGTGTAAGTACTGCCGCTGTAATTAACAGGCGACCAGCTGTATTTTTCGGCACCATTGGCCACTAAAACACCTTTATCGCCATAACAAATGGTTCCACTTGTTGCAGATATAATTGGAATAACATTAAAGGTTAAAGCAATATTACCGGTAATAGGACAACCATTGGCGTCTAAAACGCTGAGGCCGTAATTATAATTGCCTGCAACGGTTTCCGAAATGTTATACGAACTGCTGTTAGGTCCCGGACTCCAGGTATAAGAATAAGGCATTGTACCACCACCCACAACACCGTTAACATTGATAACGCCACCTGCGCAAATATTAGTGGTACTTGAATTAATGGTTAAAGAAAGTGCAGTAGGTTGGGTAATTACCGCCGGTAAATTAACTGTACAACCATTAGCGTCCATAACGGTTACATTATAGTTTCCGGCACCGATTGATGTTAAGCTTGCTGAGCTTGAACTATTAGACCAGCTATAGGCATAAGGTGGAGTTCCGCCGCCACAGGCAACAGAGGCCGATCCGGTAAGAGCGCCATTACATAAAACATTTTGTGTACTTACTGTAGCGGTCAGCAAGGTTGGCTGCGTTATATTTAAAGTTTGTGTAGCTGTACATCCTTTGCCGTCGATAACGGTCACGGTTTGATTTCCTATAGGGAATCCACCGCAGATGCCGGTAGTACTGCCATTATTACTCCACGAAAACGTAAAGGAAGGTGTTCCGCCAGTTACATTAGCTGTAGCTGAACCGTTGGCTAAACCAAAGCAAGAAATATTGGTTACCGACATGGTAATAGATACAGACGGGTTAACCACCACCACGGCAGTATCGGTCGCCGTTTTATTATTGGCATCAGTAATTGTTAAGGTATAAACAGTAGTGGCATTAGGACAAACAGTGAACGGTCCGGCGGTAGCTCCTAAGTTTGGTGTCCACGCATAAGTATAAGGCGGTGTTCCTCCTTGCGGCGTGGCGGTTATAACAGCACAGGTTCCCTGACAAATTGATTTGCCGGTGATGGTAACGGTCGGGATACAACCCACAGCGGTAACGGTTCCGGTTAAGGTGTCGGCTCCGCAAGCATAGCCTAAAATTAATTTAACGGTATAAGTACCGGGAGCTGAGAAAACGTGAGTGGGATTTGCAAGGTTAGAAGTATTAGCGGCTCCGGAAGGAGGATCGCCAAAATTCCATAAGTAAGAAGTAATAGCATTTGATGCGCTTGAACAATTTCCATTGGTGATAACGGTTGGAGAAGTAAATGAGCCGTTCAAACAAACCATGGTTGAAGTAAATGGAGGAGGAGGCAGTTTAAGATAATCGTTAATGAAATTAGGAAAACCTAAAGCGCCATTTGGTCCGCCGTAGTTAAAACCATTGTCAACATAATTACAACCAGCACCAAGTGTATTCGGGCTATTTATAACACCGGCCCATGGCGCTTGTCCGCGCGCTACGTATAATTTTTTATCGGGTCCAATTTGAATATCGCCTAAATTGCTTGCCGATGTAAAGATCAATGAAGTTGAAGCTGCAACCTGAGCTTGAGAGCCGGCACACAGATCTAATTGATATAAACGTTTTGAGCCCCAGGTGCTGATATAAAGTTTTGAACCATCGGGCGAAAACTCTAAACCATAACCGCCGCTGAAACCGGCATTGTTAATGATCATGGGATTACTAACTACTCCTGTAGCGGCGTTGAAGTCGGTTGTTTGCAAAAATGTTGTACCATAACTAACGTACGCTAATTTTTTTCCGTTTGGAGAAGCTTTCATATAGCCAATAAAATCAGGAGAAACATTGAGCACTGCTCCAACACCAGAAACTACTGGCACAGCATTTACACCGGCAGAAGTTACAAGGTATGATAAGTATTGATTGCTTTGCCATTTTTGAGTAACCACCCAAACGTCAACATTGTTACAATGTCTTACGGCAACTACTCTTTCGGTTGTTGGAACAGTAAGAAGCGTGTTTTTAGTAGCGGCAACCACATCACCTAATCCGCCGTTCAAGGTCATATCAACGGTTGTGTATCTTACTCCACCGGCTCCTGCAAAAGCATCACAGGTAAAAACATAATAAATTGTGGTGCTTCCTGGCCTTCTTACAATTACTGCTGACTGGGTAGAAGAACCATTTCCCATTAATCCAAAACCATTAGGCATTTGAACATTATTTTTGTTCCAAACTCTTTGACCATCTGTATAGAATAATAAATTTCCCGCTGGATCACCAATTGAAGCAACTCCTTCCAATACGTTACATTGACTTCCCGAAACTGGTACAGGTGCACCACCGCCCACAAATTTACAACCGGCGTTAAGATAGCTAAACATCCATGGCCACGATTCGCCCTGGCTAAAGCCGTTTATTGAGTTTAGAAGTAAGAGAGTTGCAAGTACTTTAAATAAAGTTTTCATATTAGTGATTTTATTAAGGATAAAGTTAGTTCATATTTGTTTCTAAAGGGGTGTTTTTCAATAAATAGAGGCCTAAACTCACTCAATAGACGGTCAGTTTAACGCCTAAACCTTAAAATTGACCCTTTTTTAGAAAGAAAAAGCCACCTTTTAAGGGTGGCTTTTAATTTTATAGAATTGGTATTAGTTATTTAATAAGCGTAACGTGGCCGCTTAATTCATTCGATTTTCCGAAAACATTTGTTAGATTGATCTTCCAAACATAGGTATCCTCCTGTGATAATTTGCCTTTATACATTCCATCCCATCCGTGTCCAAAATCATTGGTCATCATTAACTCTTCACCCCAACGATTGAAAATGCGTAACTCATATTTTGTGATACCAAATCCTTTAGGTTGGAATACATCGTTCAATCCATCACCATTTGGCGAGAAAATATTTGGCACATAAATACCGTAATCTTCGCCAACAATAATGGTTTTCACAATAGTATCTGTACAGCCATGATCGCTTGTAACTACTAAAGCAATAGCATAAGTTCCGGCTTCATCATAAATGTAAATTGGATTCTGCTGATTAGAATGTGGTTTAGGTAAATTCATAAAATACCAGTCCCACTTAATGATTTTTGCCTCATGAGAAGCATCCGTAAATGTTACTTCCGAATTGTTTACAATTGGCTTAAGAGGTGCATAATTAAAATCAGCAACCGGGAAAGGGAAGGCCTCTAAGCTATAAGTAACAGTAGCTACGCAACCGTTATTATCGGTTATGGTAGCGCTCACAGTGTATTGTCCTGCTAAATTGTAACAACGATCGGCATTGATCACATTGCTGGCAAACGAGCCATCGCCAAAATCCCAACTACAACTTTGTAAAGAACCTGCTGTATTGCTTGCGGTAAATGTTTTACATAACGGAACGCAACCGGTATTGCCACTTGCCGAAATGGCCGGCACAGGTATCGGGTTTACAATTAACGTGGCGGTTATAGGTAACGAATTACATCCGGTGGTTGTGTTTGTACCAACAACTGTTAAGTATAAATTGTTTGTTCCGGTGGTTGTATAAGAACTTCCCGAATAATTGACCGGCATCCATTTATATGTTTCAGCGCCGTTCGCAGTAAGTACGCCTTTATCACCATAACAAACGGTTTGACTGGTGGCAGTAATTAAAGGAATAGGATTGAACGTTAAGTTAACATTACTGGTAATAGGACAGCCATTATTATCTAAAACATTAAGCACGTAATTATAAGTTCCGGCAACTATCTCGGAAACGTTATACGCACTGCTGTTAGGTCCAGGTGTCCAGGTGTACGAATACGGTCCGGTTCCGCCATTCACAAAAGAATTCAGATTAATAATTGCACCTGCACAAATATTAGTTGTGCTGGAATTTATAGTAAGCGATAAAGCAGGAGGTTGCGTGATATTAGCAGATAACGATAAGGTACAACTATTAGCATCGGTAATGATCACCGAATAGTTTCCGGCAGCTAAATTGTTTATGGTAGCTGTGGTAGGACCGTTACTCCAGCTGTAAACATGAACTCCTGTTCCGCCGCTGCTGGCAACGGAAACGGATCCTATATTAACACCGTAACACTTGATATTACCGGAACTAAGCGTACCGGTTAATGCAGGCGGTTGTGTAATTTGAGCGGTGCCTGTTGCTACACAGCCTTTGCTGTCCATTACATTAACGGTATAAGGTCCAACAGCTAAACTGGTAGATGTTTGTGTATTCTGACCGTTGGTCCAGGTATAGCTGAATGGCCCGGTACCTCCGGTTAGTGATGCTGTTGCAGTTCCGTTTATTTGTCCGTTACAAGGAATATTGGTTACCGTTGGTGTTAAAGTTATTGATGGATTAACTACTACCACTGCGGTATCTGTTGCAGTTTTATTGTTAGCATCTGTAATCGTTACAGTATAAACTGTCGTGACATTTGGACAAACCGTAAATGGCCCGGCGGTTGCACCTAAGTTTGGTGTCCACACGTAACTATACGGCGGGGTTCCACTCGCGGCTGTTGCAGTAAGAACGGCGCAGGTACCCTGACAAATAGATTTTCCGGTAATGGTTACAGTAGGGACGCAACCAATTACAGTTACCACTTGTGTTACCGAATCTTTACTGGCAGTACAATTTGTAACAACCAATTTTACAGAATAAGTTCCCATCGCATTATAAACGTGTGATGGATTAGTTAAAGTTGAAGTATTAGCTGCGCCTGATGGAGGATCACCGAAATCCCATTTGTAAGATTTTATTTCATTACAGTTTGGAACACTGGCATTGGTAAAATTAACTGTGGATGGTTTACACGCTTAATTTGAACTAAAAGTAAAAACGGCTGTAGGTTTATCGGGTGTATATTTCCACATATCGTTGAAGTCGCCCGGTAAACCACCACTAAAGAACCAAAGTTCATTCATGTTTGGTCTTCTGAAAGGAAAACTTCCTGATCGGGCACCCGGAACGTTACCGGCAGCTGCAACTCCTTTGGTACCATAAAC
>JBGASH010000085.1:0-13529 GCA_044229775.1 Bacteroidia bacterium | reverse complement strand
GGTAAAAAATAATGGAAAACGTAAGAATACTAAACCGCATTGTTGAGATCAATATTTCAAATGTAAAATATGCCGATATTGAATTATGCGGTAATACTTGTTTTGTTGGGACCAACAACTATGGCAAAACCTCATTGCAGCGCGCCATTCTGTTCTTTTATAGCGCTAATAGCCGTGGGTTAGGTATTGCCCAATCGCAAAAAACCTTTGAAGAACACTATTTCCGCTACGAAAACTCGTTCCTCGTTTACGAGATCGCTACCGAAGAAGGCGCTTTTTGTGTGGTAGTTTATCGTCACAATAAATTAGTATTCCGTTTTATCGATGCTCCTTATAATCCCGATTTCTTTTTAAATGCCAATGATGAGGCCATGAAGATAAAAGAAGTGATCTCTAATATTGAGAAACGCGGTATTTTCATCACCAATCAGATCGATACCTTTGAACGTTACCGTAACATCATTTACGGAACAGAGACCGATAAACAACTTTCTAAATTTTATTTACTGAAAGGAAACGAAAAATACCAGAACATTCCTAAATCTATTACTAACGTATTTTTAAGTTCCAAAAGCAGTATTGATTCGCGTTTCATTAAAGATTTTATCGCTAACTCGTTAACTACCGAGAACTCCAGCATTAAATTAGAACAGGTGGAGCGTCAGTTGCGTCAGTTCAACGAAAAATATTCGGATATAGAGACCTATTTGAAAAAAGAATCGGGACAATTAATGGAACTGATCGATAAAAAATACGATCAGGTTCATATCTTAAAAGGTTCGCAAATGGAATTGGCCGATAAATTGGGTAGCAGTTTACGTTTTGCCGAAAGTCAGAATGAAGGAATGCGCGAGGCCGCTAAGAAAAAAGAAGAGGAGTTAGATAAACTGATAGCCGAGAACGAAGCATTTAAAAACACTATTGAAGAAAAACAAAAGGAGGCTCGTGAAGAAATTGGATACTATGACCGTACCATTCGCGATGCCAATAAAAAATTACGTGAGTACAAAGAAAATAATGTAGATAAAGCTGTTGAAAAAAATGCAGAGCGTGAAAAACTTCAGGTGGAACTTAACATGACCCGCCGCGAATATGAAGCGCTGACCTCCAACGTTCAAAGCGTGGAAATGAAATATTCATCGCTCATCGAACAAATGCGTAATGATAAAATTGCTTATATCAATAAGGTAAATACCAAAATAAGCAACGTATTTAACCATTACAATGAATTACAATTGCTCCAAAAGAACGAATACGGCAAAAAAGAAGTAGAACTTAACCGTAAACGCGATGAAGGATTAGAGGAAGTAGCAGCTGAGATCACCGCCAAGCAAATTGAATTCAACGAATTAAAATCGGATGAGAAAGTTATTCGTAACACCCGTTTTTATGAAACCGAATTAAAGCAACTGGAAACAGAGTTAGCCGATCTGCGCGCCATAACTTACAAAAATAAAAGTGAGCGCGCCATTAAGCAGAACATGATCCAAACAATACAGCGCGAATGGGAAAATACTGAATCGAAATTAAAAGGCTCTTTATCCAATCAGGTAAACAAGATCAATAACGAGATCATTAAAATTAAGAATGAAATAAAAGAACTCGAAGGAAAACTCGACGTTCAAAACGACGCGTTCTACGGGTTCCTTGAGAAAAACGTTAAAGACTGGCACACCACCATTGGTAAAGTTGTGAACGAAAAGCTATTATTCCGTACCGATCTTAGTCCGACCATACAACAAGAAACCGCCAGTAATCTTTATGGGATCAGCCTGGAGTTAGGTAACGTTGAAGTGATCTCAAAAAGCATTGAAGAATATCAGCACGAAAAAAGCGAACGTTTGGCTTTAATAAAAGATCTTGAAGAATCGCTTAACCAGTTTCAGGTGGCTAACAATGAAGAAAAAATGTTGGCGGCTGATAAATTCGGAAAACAATTAGGTGAATTAAAAGAAGATGTAAAAGTATTAGCCTATTCGTTAGAGCTAGCCGATAAGCGCGAACAGAAACTTTTGGCTGAAATTTTAGAGTGGAAAGAAAAAGCCGGTTCGGAAATTGAAACTTCTTTGAGCGGTAACAAACAAAAATTAGTTCTTGCCGAAGAAGAATTGGCCATATTAAATAAAAAGAAGAACAGTTTACTTAACGATTTTAACTTGCAACTGGAAAGATTGCGCGTTTATAACGAAGAGCGTTTGACCGAATTAAAGGAGCGTCAGGAGTCGGAGATCTCGGAATTGGAAGTTGAAAAAAAGAATCAGGTAAAAGAATTTGAAGATAAAGAAGATGCTTTGGTAAAAGAGCGCGAGAGTAACTTTAAATCGAAAGGCGTAGACAGCAAACAGATCAAAGCCTTAGACGATAAGATCAAAGAATTACACGAGACCTTAAGAGAGATCGAACAGTACTCTACGTTAGTAACCGATTATTTAAAAGATAAACGTGAGATCTTTGACAAGTTACCAGATCTTATTCAGAAAAAAGAAGATTTTGTAAAAGCCGCCAACGATCTTACAGCCCAATTAGAAGAAAACAACCGCAAATTCAATTTAAAGCGTATGGAGCTTAACAAGCAAAAACGCGCCTTTGATGAAGAATTGCTGGAATATAACAACGGTATTAATTTCTTTACTGGCTCGTTCCGCGATACACCGGTTTATATGAAATATTCAGACATCATTGAGCGCGCCGAACCAAAACGGATCAATGCCAAGATCATGGATATTTGTACCCAATTGTTAAGCAACGATTCGCATTTTAACGAAGAGTACGGCGCCTTCCAGCGCTACATCAATGAATTTGCCGGAAAATTCAGGATAGATAATCACTTTAACTTTATCATTCGCAATGATGCAACGCAAGGCGAATACGAACGTTTTGCGCAAAACCTACGCTCCTTCATTAACGAGAATAAAATTGAGTTATCAATTGCCGAAACTGCTACACAAATTGGTTTGGTAACCGATAGTATCGCTACCAAAGTAAAAGAACTGAGCGGACAAAAAGACAAGATCCAACACATTATCAGTTTAATTGCCGAAGATTTTAAAAAGGCCGAATTTGAAGAAAGTAAACTCATCGAGTTCATTAAAATTAAAATTGAAGAATCGGATAATCGGGTATATAAGCTCCTGAAGAAGATTGAAGAATTCCGCGAAGAGCATGGTTTGGTTTACAATGAGGGACTATTCAATACCGACTTTGCCCCTGGACAGAAACGTGAGATCTCAACCCGTGCCGTAAAATTATTAGAACAATTACGTACCGCTATTAAAGATCAGGATCAGGAAGAAATTCGTTTACAGGATCTGTTTGAGTTGAAATTCAATATTAAAGAAGGTATGAACGAAACCGGCTGGACACATAAGATCGACAGCATTGGTAGTACCGGTACCGATATTTTAGTGAAAGCCATTATTTACATTACCTTGCTACACGTGTTCATTAAAGAAAGTTCGCATCGCAGCAGTACCGACTTTAAAGTACATTGTATCATTGACGAGGTAGGTCAAATTTCGGCTCACTACCTTCGCGAACTATTGAAATTTGCGAAGAACAGAAATATTATGCTGATTAAAGGCTTACCGAATAAGAGTGGTTTGGAAAGCCATTACCGTTATACTTATCAATTCCGCAAAGAAGATAGCGGAAATGTTCGCATCTTCCCAAGTATTGTTACAGAAGTAGAAGCATAAACCCCTGAACATAAAATCAAAATACCAACCCGCTTCGAAACGCCGTTTTCGGGCGGGTTTTTTCTTTTTTCTAACTTTTTCATTCTTTATTTCTAGTGCTCAAAGAAACAAGATCGATTCGCTTATAAAAGTTATTCCGCAACTTAAAGAAGATACCACTAAAGTTAACACGCTAATAGCGTTAACACTAAAGATCGCTAACGTAAATATAGACACGGCTTTGATTTTAAATCAACAGGCTTTGGAAATATCGATCAAAAATAACTGGGACAAAGGTAAAGCTATTTCCAATTATGATCTCGGATTTCTTAACTACCAAAAAGGAAATGATTCTGTTGCCATCGCATTTTGCAATAAAGCCATTAGCATCTGGGATGACATGGAGCATTCGTCCACCAATTACCCTAAATTATTTATCACCGGCAGCAAAGCAAAACCAACAGGTTTAATTGGCGTAATCTATCTCCGTCAGGGAAAATACATGGAGGCAAACGAATATCTTAATAAAGCATTGCAAATTTCTTTATATGCCGGCGATAAAGTTTACGCTTCCAACTGTTATTTAAACCTTGCCGTGCTATGCACGCAGCAAAATAATTATTCCAAAGCGCTTACGTATTATTTTAAAGGTTTGCATATTGAAGAAGAACTTAATAACCAAGAAAATATAGCCAAAACCTTCATGAATATTGGCAACATCTATAAATACCAGAATCAAGATTCAAGTGCACTTAACTATTTCACTCAAGCTTTAAAAGTAGCCCGATCCTTAGACAATCCGTACGTGCTTGGCTTTACGCTTGGCGCAATGGGAAGCATTTATACTAAATTAAAAGATTACCCCAAAGCCATAACCTACTATGAACAAGCAATTGCCTTATCCGAAAAAGTTGTAAACCGCGATGGTCCTGTTATGTTATCTGCTAATTTAAGCAACCTTGGAAATGCCTATAATTTTCAGCATCAACCTGAAAAAGCATTAGACTATTATTTAAGGTCATTAAAAATTGGTAAAGAGATAAACCGGCAATCAACCATTGCGGTTGGGTTAACAACATCGCCTCCTTGTATGTTTTTAATCCCGAACTTCCGGCACCACCGGGAGAAAACAAAAAAGGCTACATTCTGGCCGAAAATTATTTACTTAAAGCGCTTGCTATTGATACCGTCATAGGTTATTTAGATCATTCACTTGAAACATATAGAAACCTTCACGCTTTATACGAAAAAATGAACAAACCTGCTTTGGCCCTGCACTATAAAAATTCCTCAAATTAAGGACAGTATCTTCAATGCCGAAAATTCGAAAAAATTAATACAACAGCAAATGCAATTTGATTTTGACAAAAAAGAGGCCAAAGTACTGGCTGAACAAGAAAAAGAAAATGCACTTGCCGCCAACGAAAAGCATCGTCAAAAAATAATTTTATGGTCGATTGTGGCCGGATTAATACTGGTATTAATATTTTCAGGATTATTGTTTCAACGATTCAGAGTTACTCAAAAACAAAAGCAAACAATTGAACTTCAAAAAAACTAGTTGACGAAAAGCAAAAAAGAAGTCATTGACAGTATTCACTACGCACAGCGCATTCAGAGAGCCTTAATTACCAACGAAAAATATATTGACAAAACTATAGAGCGTTTATCAAAAAAATAAGCCAACGTTTAGAAAAACGTTGATGCAAAATAATTTAAAAAACATTTGTATCTTCAAATTACGGTTTTGATAAGAAACTATTATGGCAGTAGCAAAAGCAAAAGACGTTGAAACCTATATTTCCAATTCGGTAAAGGAAGCTCAGCCGGTATTGTTAGAGCTTCGAAAATTGATCAAGTTAACTATCCCAAAAGCGCAGGAAAGTATAAGTTGGGGTGTACCCTTTTATAAATACCATGGTGCTCTGGCAGGATTTGCTGTTTATAAGCAGCACGTGAGTTTTGGTATTGCCACTGGCGTTCTTGAAAAAAAGGACCGGGACCCGCTTGAAAAAAAAGGTTATGTTACCGGATCAAAAACATTTCAGATACGATTCGATCAAAAAGTACCCACTACCATAATAAAACAAATACTAAAAGAAAAGGCTAAGATAAACGAAAGAAAAAACATTTTATCTTAGTGTCATTATTTTAATCTGATAAAAAACGTTATGAATCCTAAAGTTGATTGGTATTTTGTAAAAAATAAAAGATGGTTAGAAGAAATTGAAACCCTCCGCGCCATTGTACTCGATAGCGAACTTAAAGAAGAACTGAAATGGGGTTGTCCTTGTTATACTTTAGACGGGAGCAATGTTGTACTGATACATGTTTTTAAAGAATATTGCGCCTATTTGTTCTTTAAAGGCGCGCTTTTAAAAGATCCAAAAGGAATACTTATTCAACAAACTGAAAATGTTCAGGCAGCACGCCAGATTCGATTTACCAATGTTAAGGATATCCTTAAACTGAAAAGCGCTTTAAAAAATTATATTAAGGATGCGATCTCAGTTGAGAAGAAAGGCTTGAAGGTGGAATTTAAAAAGGTTGCCGAATTTAAAATGCCGGAAGAGTTTCAAACCAAATTAAAAAAGGAACCCGCTTTAAAAACCGCATTTTACGCTTTAACACCAGGGAGGCAAAGGGCCTATCTCCTTCATTTTTCAGGGGCCAAACAATCTAAAACCCGCGAGGCGCGAATCGAAAAATGTAGTAAACTAATTCTAAAAGGAAAGGGATTAGATGATGATTATACCTCAAAAAAATAGTATGTAGTAATTAGGCGCAAAACCTTTAACCTTTGTTCAAAACAAATTTCTGTTTGAATTTATTTTTATCGAATAAAGGACGCTTTTCTTTTCGTATGGTACCAGTTCCACCGGGCATCGTTTGAGTCATACCTCTACCCGTGCCCCCACCGGCTGCTCCCATCGCCGCATTGGAGCCATCAACACTTCCCTCTTCGGTACGCGTTATAGCATTTACTTCAACGATCATTAGGATCGCCTTTTCAAGGTCCTTTGCGGTATAATTATTTCCATATAATTCTTTTAGTGGAATGGCGATCTCGTAAGTCATAACATTCCTTTCGTCCCAATTCATTGCTACATTAATTCCGGAGGGTGTATGCAAAGGATAATTGCCGTTTTGGGTGGTAAACCCTTTAGTGAGAATATTGGTGTTTTGTAATAAGAAGGTGTTTTTTAAAGAAGGGATATCGGGTTTTGTTTCTTCATTCAATTCCTCTTCAAAATTCCCTTTTGAATCTGTCAATGGAAAATCGATGCATGTTTTATGTTTTTCGGAACCTTTTGCATTGAGCATTACTTTCATGCCGGCGCGATTTATCTTTACCTGGTTACGCTCATCATTACTTTGAAAACAGATATATAAATTAGTACTATCGTTGGCAAAAGCAAAAAATAACTTGGTTTCCGAATCAAAAAATCGAAGCGGTACAAACCATTCTTTCGCAAATCCATCTATCTCTACCGGCTCTTTGCGCCATTTGGCAACAGGATCTTGTCCGAAAAAACACAACGCAAAAAATATAAAGACCAAAGTTATTACCGCTCTTTTCATGATTTAGGGATCAATAAGCCACAAATTTAATTCAAATAAATGTAAAATCATTTTAATTCATTGATTTTGAACGTTAATAAGTCTTTTTGCATAAAATAATTGCGCAACCGAAAGGTTTCATATATATTTGAACCATAATTTTAATTCTCATGGAAACAAAAACCGTTATTACCGTTGAAGCTGAAGTAAAAGCTCCTGTCGAAAAAGTATGGAAACTATGGTCGGCTCCCGAACACATTACCAAATGGAATAGCGCTTCACCGGATTGGCATACACCAATAGCTGAAAATGACCTTCGTATTGGTGGTAAATTTCGTTCTCGTATGGAGGCTAAGGACGGAAGTATGGGCTTTGATTTTACCGGAAGTTATACGGATGTGAAAACCCACGAACATATTAATTATACAATGGACGATACCCGGAAAGCCTGGATAACATTTACCCCAAAAGGAGCGACCACCCATATTGTTACAAAGTTTGAAGCTGAAAATGAAAATCCGCACGACATGCAAAAAGGCGGTTGGCAGGCGATACTTAATAATTTTAAAGCTTACGCAGAAACGATTTGAATTATTTTTTTTGCCTGCTTTGCGCCCTCGCGTCTTAGTGGCAAAAATCAATTGTAAAAAAAATGAGGAGAGATGTTTTTCAGGCCATAGCCGATCCAACACGCAGAGCCATTATTAGCCTGATCGCTTTGCAGGCCATGACCCCTAACGCCATTGCCGAACATTTTGATTCGAGTCGTCAAGCCGTATCGAAACACATAAAGATCCTTACAGAGTGTAAATTGCTGGAACAACAACAGCATGGCCGGGAGATCTATTACTATCTAAATCCAAAAAAAATGAAAGAAATAGACAAATGGCTTGAACAATTCCGCGCAATGTGGGAAAGCCGATTTGATAAATTAGATATCGTATTAAAACAACTTAAAGAAAAACATCATGGAAAATAAATTGCAAATCGTAAAAGACCTTTCAAACAAAAAAATGACGGTAACACGATTATTTGACGCCCCGCCTGAACTTTTATGGCACGCCTTCACCGAAAAAGAATATCTGGATCAATGGTGGGCACCAGAACCCTGGAGAGCAGAAACCAAAAGCATGGATTTTAAAGAAGGTGGTATCTGGTTTTACGCCATGGTGAGTCCTGAAGGTCAAAAACATTGGAGCATGGTGAATTTTTTAAAGATATCCCCTAAAAAATATTACGAAGGAAAAGACTGTTTTTGTGATGATAAAGGAAATATTAATAAAGACCTGCCCTCTACTCATTGGAAGGTCGAATTTCTGTCGAACGGAAGTGGTGCCAAAGTAATTGTAACCATGACCTTTGCCAGTGAAGCTGCATTGAAACAAATAGTGGAGATGGGCTTTGAAACCGGATTTACTATGACATTAAATGCGCTTGAACATTATTTGAGCACCGGTTTTAAGATCAGAAAAGAATTAAAAACAAGCAATAAAGCTCGTGTAACTACCTATTTAAATTTTCCCGGAAATACCGAAGAAGCATTTCATTTTTACAAAAAAGTATTTAACGGTGAATTTACAGGAAAAGGTTTAACACATTTTAGTGATGTAGTAATGCCCGAGGGCGCGCCGCCATTGACCGAAGAACATAAAAAATTGATCCTGCACGCTGAACTGACCATTTTGGGCGGACATGTATTAATGGCCACAGATGCACCAGAAAGCATGGGCTTTGAATTGAAACGCGGCAATAACATGCACATAAACCTTGAGCCTGAAACAAGAGAAGAAACCAAACGATTATTCGATGCCCTTTCGGAAGGTGGAAAAATTGTAATGCCTTTAGCCGACATGTTCTTTGGGGCTTACTTTGGTGAACTAACCGATAAATACGGTATTAACTGGATGTTGAATTATCAACTACAAAAATAATATCAGATCTTTTGACAGAAGAGCTTTATAGTCTTCTGTCATTTTCATTATATTTTAAGGATAAACACCAGCACATCATCCGTCTGGTTATAAATACCCTTCCATTCATCAAAACGTTTTTCGATAGCATCTCGCTGGGCTACAGGATCCATTGATGCGATATTTTGCAAAAGTTCTTTAAAAGCGCGTGTAGTGAATTTCTTTTCTTTATCTCCTCCAAACTGATCAGCATATCCGTCGCTCGTCAAAACTATTGTATCACCGGCTTGTAATTGTATTTTATTAAGCTGGTATTTTTCATCTACAGTCACAAATCCACCTATGGAAAGCTTAGTCGGTTTAAACTCTTCGGTTTCTTTGCCTGGCCTTACTAAATATAATGGGCGGTTGGCGCCTGCGTAAAGCAATTCGTTAGTAGTTTTATTCCATTCACAAAATGCGATATCCATTCCATCTCTTGAAGTTGATCGTTCTCCCTGCCTTAATGTTACTTTTACCAGGCGGTTCAGTTCTTTTAAAACCTCATCAGGCTTGTGCATTTTTTTCACGTAGTAAATTTCATTGAGCAACATACTTCCTATCATACTTGTAATGGCGCCAGGAACACCATGCCCGGTACAATCTGCAATAGCTATCAATGCACGATCTTCGGAACCTGCGGCCCAATAAAAATCGCCGCTAACCACATCTTTGGGTCTGAAAAAAAGACCATACTTTTTAAAATATCCTCCAAGTTCCAAAGGTTCAGGTAAACTTGCCGTTTGAATTCTTAAAGCATAATTGATACTGTCACTGATCTCAATGTTCTTCAGCTCCACTATTTTTTTCTGCTTCTCGATCTGCAATTTTTGCTTTTCTAGAATAAAATTAGCTTTACGTTTTTGAATATAACTTCTTACTGCAAGAACCAGAAATACAGAAATAAGAAAAAGCCCTATCAATAGATAGTTGCGCCTTTGCCGTTCTTTTTCATGTTCAGCCTTACTTAATAATTCCTTAGCAGCTGCCTCACCCTTAAGCTTGCTTTCTATTTGTTCAAATTCAAAACCCATTCGTAATTCAGTTTGTTTTCTTGTCTCCTTCACATTATTGACCGAATCCGATAAAGCCTTATATAAAACAAAAAAATCATAGGCCTCCTTATACTTCCCTAGTTCCTTATAAACCTCCGACGTATTTTTATATATCATTGCGGCTGTTTCTTTTATCATAGAACTTCCAAAATATTTTTGACTAAGGTTATAATAACGAAGGGCCTCGTTGCTATTTTATTTTTATAAGAAGTTGCCAAAGACGCGTACACCGAAGTAATTCTTACACTATCCTTATATTTTAACGCCAACTCCTGTGCCTTATCCCAATACTCCTTTGACAGGGCATCCTTGCCTTCCTTTTCATAAATGCCTGCGAGTGTCGAATAATCAAAGATCAATCCCACTTCGTCTTTTCGTTTCAAATGAAGTTCAGTGGTCTTAATTATATAATACTTACAACTATCCTGTTTTCCGATACTTCCAAATACCTTCGATATTTTAAAATAAGCTATTGCATGTCCGCTTTCATCATTTGAATTAACTAAAGCAATTCTATAAAAATCGAGCGCTTTTTCATTGTCCTTTGTTTTTTCGTATAACGAACCCAAATTAATACACATTGTAAAAACAATGTTACTATCATTTAATTCTCTGGCGATCTTAAAAGCGTCGAGCAGATAACCCAATGCTGCAGTTGGCTCATTATTCTTTTTGTAATATAGACCTAACGCCCCCCCCGTTAAAAGCATCTTTCTTTTATTATTGATCTTTTTGCTAAGGTCAAAAACGGTCAGATAACTTTTAAGGGTCTTTTCACGATCGCCTTCAATGTCGCTTAAAATTCCGGTAACAATACCATCTTCAATTGTTGCCTCATCTTCGTATTCCTGATTGCCTTTGGCTAATTCTTTTGCCTTGATTATAGCTTCCTTGGCTTCTTTAAATTTTCGTTCGACCCGTTTTATAACACACAAATTATAATACCCTTTGTAATTATACCTTTCGATCTTTTTCTCACTGGCCAGTTTAAAGGCGAGATCGCAGTATTTTAAGGCCGAATCCTTATTATCTGTAAGATAAAATCCCGCAATTTCGTTTAAACAATTTAATCTGGCTGTATCACTCTCGGCTTTTTTCAGTTTTTTAAGGTACTTGACCGGATTCTGAGCACAAAGTAAACCTGTTAGCGTAATTAAAATTAAGAGTAATATTTTTTTCATCTTTATAATCTAGTTCCTATCACCAAAACATCATCTACTTGCTCTAACGGACCCCGCCATTTTTCGATGGCATCGCTTAAATATTGTCCTTGCTCTTCCATGCTCATGTTTTGGGTATCGAGCAGCATTTTTTGAAAAAGTGCTATATTTTAACTTTTTCCTTTAGGACCGCCAAACTGGTCGGCATATCCATCGGAGAATAAATACAGGGTATCGCCTTTTTGAAGCGGAATACTATTGTTGGTGAATTTCTTTTTTTCGCCGGGTTTCAAATTACCAATGGGAAACTTATCAGCTTTATATTCTATGAGAACCCCTTCGCGTATCAGCCATAACGGATTAAAGGCGCCGGCAAACTCTAAAACATTTGTACGGCGATCAAACGCGCACAAACAAATATCCATACCATCCCGAATAGAATTATCTTCAATGTACGACTGACGCAAGGTGTCGCTTACACTTTTATTTAACGCGTCTAAAATAGCGGCCGGCTGTAAGATCTGATGTTCGTTCACAATTTGATCCAACAAATTATGCCCTACTATACTCATAAAAGCTCCGGGGACACCATGACCTGTACAATCCACCGCAGCAAATAATACCACATCTTTTTTATCGGCCAACCAGTAAAAATCGCCGCTTACAATGTCTTTTGGTTTAAATAATACAAAGGTTTTTGGTAGGAATTTTTTTACGAATTCATCAGGAGGTAAAATAGCGTCCTGAATGCGTTTGGCGTATCGTATACTTGCCGTAATATCTTTGTTTTTTTCGTCCAACTCTTTATTCTTCTCAACCACTTCTGCCGTACGCTCGGCTACTTTTTCCTCCAGTATTTTTTTCTCAAGTTTTAAACTACGTTCCCTTATTTTAATATAAGTGAACAAAATAAATACGCCAACAATAATGATAATTGCATAAAACCACCAGGTCTTCCAGAAAGGAGCAGTAATTGTAATAACTATTTGAATGGGCGCTACATTACATACACCATTACTATTGCAGGCTTCTACTTTAAAAACATAATTGCCATGTGGCAAATTTGAATATACCTGAGAACCTTGTGAAGTAAGCGGCAACCAGGTCTCATCATAATTCTCAAGCATCACTTTGTATTTCACTTCATCGGGACCAGAAAGTGAGATACCCACATATTCAAAGTATAAAGAATTCTCTTTGTAAGATAAGGTTACCACTGAATCTAAAGAATGATCTTTTAGATTAACCCTGAACCGGGTAAATTGCGTTAATGGCTCAAGCACATTCGCAATATCTTTAGCCTGATTGTATTTAAAAACGCCATTTACTGTACCAAACCAAATATTACCATCGTTATCATTGTAAACCGCATTTGGTTTGGTTTCAATACCTGTGAAGCCTTCGTTCTTTAAATAAGAATAAAAACGCTTTTCAGAATCACTGTACTTACACAAACCTTTGTTGGTACCAAGCCAGATGTTGCCATTCTTATCCGCGTCAACGAGTGTAATAAAATCCGACACCAGTCCGTCCTTCATTTTATAATTTTCGTACTTGCTATTCTCCAATACAAAAGTCCCCCCACCCTCTGTTCCGATCCAGATACGTTTTTTCTGATCTTCACTGATGCTGGTAACACTTTGATACGTTAATCCGTTTTCTTTATTCATGGTTTTAAAAGACGTACCGTTGAAAACCGAAATACCTTTTTGTTTGGTTCCAATCCAAATATTACCATTGCTATCTTCAAACAAGCACGAAATATCATTGTCAGCCAAACCATCCACCGTTCTGTAATTCTTTACCGAACCATCATTCAAATTCACTTTGGCAACGCCTTCAACGGTTCCAACCCATAAATTATTTTTTGAATCGGCCAACAAACAATTCACAAGGGGGCTTATATATTCATTGATCGCTAACACATTTCCGAACGCTCCTTTATCCACATCATACATAAATAATTTTGCCCCGTAAGTTCCTATCCACATATTTCCTTTCTTATCCTTTACAATTGCTCTGGCGCTGTTTCCGCCCAAAATACCCAGTGAAATAGTTTTAAAAGCTTTATCCTGATTTTCTTTTGGATCATATACCGAGATGCCATCGTTGGTACCAAACCAATAATTC
>JBGASH010000084.1:0-13029 GCA_044229775.1 Bacteroidia bacterium | reverse complement strand
AACCAAAGTTGATGGTAAAAAGCAAAAAGCCTGGAGACCTAAAGCGGTATTTCATTACATCCAGGATAATTTTATTGAACCTGATTTTGTTATTGATATTAGTGCGCATATGAATAAGAAGATGGCCGCGATAAAGTGTTTTTCATCACAATTTTATGATCCCAAATCCAAAGAACCGGTAACGCCCATTTCAGGTAAAGAATTTTTGGAGATAGTAAAAGCAAAAAATTCACTTCACGGAAGGCCCATAGGCGCGCGCTATGCCGAAGGATTTACCTGCAGTCGTTATCTTGGCGTTAATTCATTGTTTGATATTATATAATGTCTGAAGGTACAAAGTATAAGATATTATTGGTAGATGACGAGCCGGATATCCTTAATTTTTTAAGTTATAATTTAAAAAAGGAAGGATACACAGTTTTAACTGCCAATAATGGGAAAGAAGCCATTGCTGTGGCGAAAAAAGAAATTCCGCATTTAATTGTGTTAGACGTCATGATGCCTGAGATGGATGGCATTGAAGCTTGTCGCGAAATACGAAACGATCCTAAGCTAAAGAATGTGATCATTACTTTTTTAACGGCGCGTAACGAAGATTATACCCAGATCGCCGGTTTTGATGTGGGTGCTGATGATTATATCACCAAACCTATTAAACCCCGCGTGTTTATCAGTCGTATCAAAGCTTTATTGAGAAGAGTAAAGGACGAAAAACCTACAGCTAATATTGTCGACCTCGGTGAAATAAAGATTGATAACGAAAAATTCATGGTGTATAAGGGTAAAGAAGAGATCAGTCTTCCCAAAAAAGAATTTAAATTATTGGCCTTACTAGCAAGTAAACCCGGAAAAGTGTTTGCGCGCGAAATTATTTTAGATACGGTTTGGGGCGATGAAGTTGTGGTAGGCGACAGAACCATTGATGTACATATCCGTAAACTCCGCGAAAAACTGGGTGAGAATTATTTCAAAACGGTAAAAGGTGTAGGTTATAAGTTTGAATTTTAAAGAAATAAAAAACCCCGATAAACTATCGGGGTTTTGCGTTTATTAATGTTTTGGGTGATTAAGTTTACTTCGCTTCTTACTATACAAGCCATAAACGATCAAGCCTATCACCATCCATCCAAAGGCCGCTTTTAACGTATTGCCATCTAACGCAATTATCATCCCCGAACAAACTAAAATACCTAAAATTGGCACAATAGGAAATTTAGGGGAAGCACCCGGTGTTTTAAACGGACGTTTAACTTCCGGATTTTTTTTACGCATGATCCAGATACCGGCGCAAACCACCACAAACGCAAATAGTGTTCCGAATGAGGTTAGGTCACCTGCCACACTTCCGGGTACAAAAGCCGCGAACGCGCCTACAAACAAGAATAAGATCATGTTTGATTTGTAAGGCGTTTGAAATTTTGGATGTATGTGCGAAAAGATATTAGGTAATAAACCATCGTTGGCCATTGAATAAAACACGCGTGATTGTCCCATTAACATCACTAAAATTACCGAAGAGAAACCGGCAAGGATAGCAATGGTAACGCTTGTTCCCAACCAACCATAACCGGTCATATATGTTTTAATGGCGTAAGCTACCGACGCTTCTTTACCGGCAGTTTCAAATTCTCTCCAATTAGCAACACCAGTTAATACATGCGAAAATAAAATATAGAGAATCGTACACACTACCAGCGAGCCTAAAATTCTATTGGCATATCGCGTTTTGGATTTTTGCTTCCTGTGCAGCGGTTGAAACCGCGTCAAAACCAATAAAAGCAAAGAAAACAATGGCCGCTCCGCCAAGTACGCCGCCCCATCCCCATTTAAAAATACCCTCATGTCCAAGTGTACCCTCGGGAATTAAATAAGGTGTATGATTAGCCGGATTAATAAAACCCCATCCAATGGCAATGAAAACAAGTACGATCGCTACTTTAATAAATACAATTATGCCGTTTACAATGGCCGATTCTTGTGTTCCTTTAATAAGAATGAGTGTGATGATAAAGAGAATTAACAAGGCCGGTGCGTTAATAAATCCTGAAGTAGTTACAACCAGTGCCTGTAGATTTGCCGGTAAAGAGTCGAACTGTACGTCGTTAAGAATTAGCATGCCGTTTTTTGCAAGCGCCATCATTTCGGCTGGCATTTGTGCGATCGCATCACCGGTTACACGGTATAAATGTTCAAAAGGTGAATGGCACCATTGATAGGGTATTCGGCCATCCAACAAGTTATTTAAATATTCGCTCCATGCAATAGAAACGGTTGCCGCTCCTAAGGCGTATTCCATAATTAAAGCCCATCCTATTATCCAGGCTATCAATTCTCCTAATGTAGCATACGCGTAAGTGTAAGCGCTTCCGGCAATTGGGATCATTGCCGCAAATTCGGCATAGCATAAACCGGCAAAGGCACATCCTATAGCGGCTACCGCAAAGGATAAGGTTACTCCCGAACCGGCCGCTTCGGCCGAAGCGGCTGCTGTTCTAACAAATAATCCTGCGCCAATGATCGCTCCAATTCCTAAAGCTACCAACGACCACATTCCAAGCGTTTTCTTTAAGCCCGCTTCATCGGCTTGTTTTAATAAATGTTCAAGTGATTTCTTTTTGAATAAACTCGACATAGAAGATTTTTTAGTTAAGTATCAAATATAATAATTTTTGTGCTTTATCAAAGATAAGAAGGCCATTTAAAAGTAAAATCACCCTTTTAGGAGGATTTCTTTACGAATTTCTGGAAGGTGTGATCGTATGGATTCTTTTCATCCTTATGGTGTTTTTCTTCCCATACCAGTTCAAATTTATTTGCATCTATCGCAGGAAAGAACACGTCCGCCTCAAATTTATGTTGAATAACTGTTCGATAGATCTCATTAACGACGAAAATGTTTGTTGATAAATTTCAGCACCGCCTATAATAAAAACTTTGTCTTCCTTCAGGTCTTTCAAACAATGCTCAACCGAAGTGTAAATGGTTGCGCCTTCTAATCGGTAATTGCTGTTTCGGGTAATAATAATGTTTTTTCTGCCGGGTAAAAGTCTCCCAATAGATTCATAGGTTTTTCTTCCCATAATAATGGGACAACCCATAGTAGTTGTTTTAAAAAATTTAAGATCGGCCGGTAAATGGCACAGCAGTTTATTGTTTTTCCAATGCCGTTATTTAGGTCGGTAACTACTATAGATGCAATGATCATATTTGGTAAAGATACGCTCTTAAAATGAAAACCGCCACAGGTACCTGCGACGGTTTTAAAATAGTATTAAAAAGATCAACCTATTGGCGGAGGAACATTATTAAATAATCCTGCTAATTCAGGTTGTGTTTCTGCTGCCAGCCAACCTGCCATACCTTGCTTCCAAACCAATGATTGTTTGTTTAGTTGTCCCGATGCCGACATGGCCTGCAATTGCGGCATGGTGAACGGACCGGTTTGCTGGCCATTTACCGCCACAAAAAATTGGGTTATCGGCGGCGGTGGAGTATTGTTGGTTCCTGTTTGCGCGTTGAATTGATTTTGTTGAAAGGCATTACCCATTTGGTTCATCATACCAAAGCCCATACCGGCACCCATACCTGCCCCCATAATGCCACCGTTAGGATTTTTAGCGGCATCTTCCATGGCATTAGCGGCCTGAAACTGTGTGTAAGCACCCAAATTTCCTATAATGCCCATACTGCTGCGTTTATCGAGCGCGGCCTCTACCTCTGGCGGTAAAGAAATATTCTCAATTAAAAACTTAGTAAGACTTAAACCGATCTCTTCAAATTCGTGTTTGATCTTTTCATGAATTATTTTAGAAACTTCGTCGTAATTGCTGGCCATATCCAAAACCGGAATTTTACTCTCGGCAATGGCATCCATACCACGACTAACGGCAATGTTGCGCATTTGCTCATTAATTTCGTCAACTGTAAAATCGGGATTGGTACCAACGATCTCTTTTAAGAATTTACTGCTGTCAATTACCCTGAATGCATAATTTCCAAAAGCGCGAATACGAATTGGACCAAACTCAACATCTCGTAACATCACCGGATTTTTTGTGCCCCATTTTTGATTGGTGAATTGTTTGGTGTTAACGTAATAAACATCGGCTTTGAACGGACTATTAAAACCATATTTCCATCCTTTAAGAGTGGTTAATATGGGCATGTTTTGGGTAGTAAGATTGTGCATGCCGGGTTTAAAGATATCGGCAAGTGCACCTTCATTTAAAAATATGGCTTCCTGACTTTCTCGTACAGTAAGCTTAGCATTCATTTTTATTTCGTTCTGGTAACGTGGAAATTTCCAAACGATCGTATCCGTACTCGCGTCGGTCCATTCTATAACATCTATGAATTCGCCTTTAATTTTATCAAATAATCCCATGGTGGTTTTGTTTTTATAGTAGTAAATGTATAAAAAAATACGAGATCATATTAGTTAAATAAAATTAATGCCATATTTGTAAAATCTTGAAGCAAAAGCAAATAATTGTAATAGGAGGAGGAGCTGCTGGTTTTTTCGCTGCTATCAATGCCGCCGAACATTTGCCGGATGCAAAGATCACTATCCTTGAAAAATCGAATAAATTGCTTTCAAAAGTTAAAGTAAGTGGTGGAGGAAGATGTAACGTCACCAATTATTGTATGGATAATGCCGAATTGGTAAAAAATTATCCGAGGGGCGAAAAGGAATTACGGCAAATTTTTTCGAGGTTTAGTGTGGCCGACACGATTGAATGGTTTAGTAAAAGAGGTGTGGAATTAAAAACCGAACCCGACGGAAGAATGTTTCCGGTAACCGACGATTCTCAAACTATTATGGATTGTTTTTTAATGGAAGTTGAAAAGCACAGCATCAAAATAAAGATTAAGGAGGAGGTTTTAGGTATCGAAAAAGGAACAACGGATTTAATAGTTAAAACCGACCGGCAAACTTACAACGCCGATGCCGTTATCTGCAGTTCGGGCGGCCATAACCAAAAAAATAATTACAATTTCATTAGCAAAACCGGACATACCATCACTCAGCTTATTCCCAGTTTATTTACGATAAATATTCCTGATACAAACATTAAAGAGCTGATGGGACTCAGTGTAAAAAATGCCACGGTAAAAATAAATGGCACTAAACATCAGTATTTTGGTCCGGTGTTAATTACGCATTGGGGTTTAAGCGGTCCGGCTGTTTTAAAACTGTCGGCCTTTGCGGCAAAAGATCTGTTTGAAAGAAATTACCATTCGGATATTACGGTTAATTGGACGGGCGATATGAACGAAGAGAGGGTTAAACATATTTTGGAAGAAAATTTAAATTCCAAAGCGCTTGTAGTAAACACACCGTTGTTCGGTTTTCCAAAACGGTTGTGGGAGTATTTTGTTTTGAAATCGGAAATACCAATGCAGAAACCCTGGAACGAAACAGGAAAGAAACAATTGAATCGCTTGTCGCAGATATTAACCGGGGAGGTATTTAAAATGAAAGGCAAAACTACTTTTAAAGAGGAATTTGTAACCAGTGGAGGAGTGGATCTTAAAGAAATTGATTTTAAGACCATGCAAAGTAAAATAATACCGCAACTTTATTTTTGCGGCGAAGTTTTAAATATAGATGGTATTACGGGCGGATTTAATTTTCAAAGCGCCTGGAGTACCGCCTGGGTGGCGGCAAATAGTATAAAATAAAAAAACCCGTTGGTTAGAATGCCAACGGGTTGAAGTTGATCTCGGAGAATTTAATTCACCGGCTTTGCCAGTTCTTCTTTAATATAATTGCCCATTTTTGTAGCTAAGGCGGCAACAATATTTTCGTAGCCGTTGAATCTGTTCTTTTCAATTTCGGCTAACATTTCAGGTGTTGCTTTCTTTCGGGTTCCGCTATAAAAGATCCCTTTAGAATAGTATTTGTTGTCGTCCTTACCCTCTTTTAACGGAGTAGGGTTTGGCCCAAACATATACATGCTGGTGGCATTAAGGTTGTAGCGGTCTTTGAACCATTTGGTAAAGACACTCATGGTGTTATAAATAACGATCACCGCGTCAACATCAAGTGCTTTTGCAAGGTCGTAACCCATACTTTCCATCATTTCATTATTTTGGCAGGAGTTCAAGTTGTATTTATCGTATGGGTCAATCATATCGTAATGAACTTTAAAAGTTCTGAAACCTTCAGCGGGCGCATTGGTAACGATCGATGTTCCTTTTGACCCGGCATTTTTTGCCCAGGCCGCAAATTTGTTACCGATCTCATTTGATTTGCTGTTCTTCACTACAAAATCTTTGTAATACGCTTTTTTTGTGTCATCTGTTAAGTACTGATCTGGAGTCAATAACTCCATGCCATAAGTTTTGAATGTGCTTTTGAGGGATTCAACGCTTTTGTTATAAAAAGCAGTTGCGTATGCAGAACCCTGTCCTTCGCCCACGTTGGTTGTTTTTATAGTGTTGCCTACTTTAACGGTTGTACCGGGATCGAATGTATAAAAGGTTACTAGTGCTACGCGTTTTGGAGCGCTTCCAACAACATTCATGCGGGCAATAAAACCGCGACCAGAGCTATTGATCTTTTCGCGGGGTTGATCCATTTTACTTTTCTTTACTAACTTTTCTACTTCAACAGTGGCTTTTTGAAGCGGACTTGGTTTTAATGGTTTTTGTGCAAGCAATCCTGTGCTTATGATTGCTAATGCGGTTACAATAAAATTGGCTTTCATAGTTTTAATAATGTTTGATTTATAGCACAAAGGTTACCAAACACTATCTGTACTCATATACCCATGAGTGGGTATTTTAGTGAGAAAAATCTAAGAAGGATTATTTACCGGTTACTTTGAATTCTGTACGGCGGTTCTTGGCCTTATTTTCAGGGGTATCGTTTGGCGCTTTTGGTTTTGAATCGCCATAACCTTTATAGGATAAACGTTTTGCGTCTATTTTTCCGTTAAGAATAACATAATCGTAAACGGCTTTGGCACGATTCATAGAAAGTGTTTGATTGAATTTTTTATCACCGCTATTATCGGTATGCCCGCTTAATTCAATTCTTACCGAAGGATTTTTGGTTAAGAACATGATCAGTTTTTCGAGCTCGGCTTTACTTTCAGGTTTAAGATCCCATTTGTTTACGTCAAAGAAAATGTTCTTTAATTCAACCACGCTGCCGGTATCAATGGGTTGTAAAGGTATATCTAATAAAAAAGGCTTATTAAAATCGGCTACTTTATCTTTTAAAGAAAAATTATCACTATAAAACAAAAAACCATCTTTATTCACATTCACAATGTAGTTCTTGTTTCCGGTGAGGGTCACTAAAAATTGTCCGTTTTTGTCAGAATACGATTGTGTAACATTTTGTTGGGTTTCCTGATCGATCAATTCAAAGCGGGCTTCCAAAGTTTCTTTAGTTTTCGAGTTGTAAATTTTCCCCTTTACATAAGTTAATTTTTCCGGCTTAACATCTTCGGGTAATTCAAACTGATAAATATCCAATCCGCCAAATCCTCCTTCGCGATCGCTGGCTAAAAAGGCGAGTTTGCCGCTGGGTTCAACCAATAAACTGGTTTCATCTTCAAAGGTATTTAGTGGATATCCCATGTTAATGGCCGGTCCCCAGGTGCCGTCGGGTTGACGTTTACTCATGTAAATATCTTGTCCTCCCATACCCGGATGACCTTCGCTGCTAAAATAAAGCGTTTGATTGTCGGGGTGAATAAAAACCGACTCTTCATTCTTAGGCGTATTAATATTGTCGGATAATTTTTGCGGTTCGCCAAATTTCCCATCAGCACCAAGAACACTTACATAAATGTTTGGGTCTTTAATTCCACCGTCGCGGGAAATGGCGCCTCTCACAAAATATAAGGTTTTACCATCACTCGAAAAGGAAGGTTGTGTTTCCCAATTGGCGGTATTAATTGGTGCGCCTACGTTTACCGGTCGGCTCCATTTGCCATTTGTTTTTCGTGAATAAAAAATATCGCAGCTGCCATAACCTTTTCTGTCGGGCGAGCCGTAATCGCCGGTTTGTTCCATACACGAAGCAAAGAACATAAAAGTACCATCGGCCGATAAAGTAGGGGCGCCTTCATTACCATAAGAATTAATGCCGTTAATAGGAACAGCTTTTACCCATTGGTTATTGTTGTCTTTATAGGTGATGTAAAAATCTTCTTGTCCTGCCGGTGAACCGTCTTCTTGTTTTACGCGGATGTTACGGGTGAACATAAATGTTCTTCCGTCGGCAGTCATGGATGGGAGGTATTCAAAGTTATCGGAATTAATGGCGGCTCCGCAGTTAACGAGTTTAAAAGGCTTAGGGTTTTTTATGGCTTCCGCTCCGAACTTGGCATTTTTAAGTTCATCGGTAGCGGCGTCTTTCATATTGGGATTAACGCGGTCAAATTTTAGAAAGGATTCGTAGCTTTTAACAGCGTCGTCGTATTTGCCAACCATCATGTAGGTATTGGCGAGGTAATATAAATTTTGAGGATAGAATTTTACGTTAATGGCAACAGCTTTTTCAAAATGGGTAATGGCTTCCTTTGAGCGGCGATGTTCTGCCAATAAAAACGCAAGGGCCGAATGCGCTTCCACAAAATTATCATCTTCTTTAAGGGCTTTCATTAACGCCTCTTCTGCTTCTTTATCTTTTCTTATCTCATAATACTTCTTGCCTTCTTCATAATATTTAATGGCTTTTTTGTTGGTGCTGGTATAAGATCCCGGCGGTAAACCTCCTTGAGAAAAGGAAAGTCGGGATAGAAGAACAAGAACTAAAAAAAATAAAAATCGCTTCATGGTCATAATTTTGAAAGATATGAATATTACCTTTTAACTCCCAGCCAGGCTTCACGCGCCGTTATTTGTTTTTCATTGGCGTCTTTAAGCACATCAATAACATTTTCTTCAGTGATTTTTACTTTTTTCACTTTAGCGCTTAATTTTTTAAGCTTAATAACGCCCTTTTTATCTTTTCGATACACTTCAACGGTTAATTTTTCGCCTTCTTTAGTATTTTTCATAAAAGTTCCAATAACATCCTGGGCGTTGGCCAAAGTTAATAAGCGGTTATTAAAGGAATAGAACTCATCGCCAACCTTGTATTTGAATTTTTTACCAAAAGCATCGAGGTTATCCAGATCAATAATTACCAATCTCCCGGTTGAATCATTGTAACCAATACCCATACCGCCCAAACTTAACGATTCGAGTTGGCGTTTTTGAATGAATTCGAAACCCACCATTTTGAAAATATCCTCCATTGGTAACGGTTTATTCCCGCCAACGTAGGTGTCTAAAAATTTACGCACCTCCGGATAAGTGAGTTTTTCGATGTCGCCAAAAAGATCTTTGTCTTTAAATAATCGGGTCTTACCGTATTGTTTAGCCAGATCTTTCATTAATTCCTGAGTACCATACTTCCCATCGCTGTAATAACGTAACATGATATCAAGACACATACTAATAACGGCGCCTTTTTCATAAACGTTATTATATTCTTTATGGTACTTACCCAGAACGTTCTTGCTCATTACGGTAAACGGAACGGTATCGTTGTAACTCAGTTTCGAAGTGCGGTATTTGCCCATCATCACCTCAAAGAATTTTTCGTAATCAATTATTCCGCCTTTGGCTTGCGCAAGATGTGCCGAATATTCGGTCAATCCCTCGTACAACCATAAATGTTCGCTCATTTTTGGGTCATTGAAATCGAAATTTCCGATCTCTTCCGAATGAATATTAAGCGGGGTAACTATGTGAAAAAATTCATGCGCGCAAACATCTCTTAAAAAAGGTGCCATACTATTGGTGTCCAATTCGGGCATCACGTAAAAAGAAGAGTACGAATGTTCTAAAGCACCATTATCACCTGATAAAGTAGGCTTATCTGTTAGGTAGATCAGGAATGCGTATTTATCAACGGGTAGTTCTCCTCCTAAAAAGTCGCGTTGAGCAAAAAGTAATTCCTGTAGTGTGCGTGCTGAGAATTTTGACGTGATCTTTCCTTTTGGAGAATAAACCGACACCAGTACTTTTGTATTTGCCACATTAATAGTAGTAGTGTCGGGTTTGCAATACAAAATTGGCGAATCTACCAGGTCATGGTAATCAAAAACTGAAATAACATCTTTGGCATCGCCTATTTTAAGATCCGATAATCCGGTAGAGGGATAGAAACCGTTAGGTTTATCGAACTCTAAAATAAAATTGCTGGCGGTGTATCCCTTGAAATAACCGAAAAAGCCATGTGTGTTAAACACGAAATTCTTTCCTTCATCAATATTTGTACCTGCGGGTTCAAAAACAATGTTCTCTTTGATGTGCGTATCAAAAGTGCCTTCTACTTCATAGGTAATAGACTGGAGTTGGTTAGCCGGCGAAAGCTTATAGGTGTCGGCGGTGACTTTTTCAACTTTAATAACTGCGCCTCCTTTACCGGTTGCTTTAAGATTGCTCATGAATCTACCAAAATTATAAACCGCATAAGTTCCGGGTACCATGGCTGGAAAATTAAAGGTGATCTCACTTTCTGTGAAATCGGGTGGCGTTAATTCAACTGTAAGTTTATCGTTGGTTACTTTGGTAAGATCGATGTGGTAATGGTAATCTTTATCGGCCAGGCAAAATTGGACGGCAAATAAAAAAAATGTGGAAAGGAACAACTGCTTTAACATCCTGGCTTATTTAATGAGCAAGTTAAAGTTTTTCCAGCGATATTTTCGCCAAAATATTATAAAAGTTATGGTTGCCATTATGAGCCAGGTGATGAATTCGGCCACCGGATCCTCGCTGGTACTCGAAAAAACAGCATCGGTTTGTAAAACCCCATTAGGCGATGTCACCAAAAGACCCGAAATTAAATTATTGGCACAATGAATCCCAAGCGAAAGCTCCAGTCCTTCATCCAGTAAAGTGATGGCGCCTAAAAAAAATCCGAAAAGCGAATAGTACGGAAGCATGATCTCCCATCCGTAGGTTTTTGCTTCCGGGTTACTCATGTGAACTGACCCAAAAAGAAGGGACGTAATTACCAAAGGAACAAATCCGTTCTTGAAGATCTGCGATAGGCCCTGTAAAAGATAGCCTCTAAAAAAGATCTCTTCAAAACTGGTTTGAATCGGTAATAAAACAACGCTGATGAAAAATAATATAATGAAGTCCATTAGTTTGAATTGTAGTGTCAGACTCTCCTTATTTGTTAGGTAAGAAATTAGTGTAATGATAAGGATCATGATGGTCCAGATACCGAATGAAAAAAAGAAACGACTAAAGCGTGGAGAGTCGTAGGCTGTAATGATGCTTCGCAAGGTTTTTTTATGAATGCCTTTTAATGTTGATAAGAGGCCCAAAAAAGCGAACACGAACATGCCGAGTAAAAGCGCCATTAAAATATTTTTATTGATGCCGGTTTTTAAGGGATTGAATAAAATTTCGGGGTGAGCAATTATCTCAGTCCTGCTTATGCCTTTTGAAATAGCGGCGTTTAAAAGCGGAACAAAAAGTATAACCTGAAACAAAAGATATCCAAAAACGGCGGCCGAAACACCAAATAAATACATCCACCATTGGTTTAACCCGTTAACTACACCGGTATTCAGAAATAGGTTATTAAATGGGAGGGTGCGTGTAGATTGCGCGTTTGGTACATCTTCCGGTTCCATGGCGCAAATTTATGGTTTTAAAGTGAGAAAAATCATTGGATAGAAGTAATTCTTACTTTACCTTTACAGTATTATGAAAAAACTTCTTGTTTTATTTTCTCTTGCCATTCTTATTGTTTCTTGTAAACAAAATGCCGGCAAATTGAAAGAGCCTAATACCGAAGCGGAACTTGGTGAACTCTTATTTTTTGATCCGATATTATCTTCCGATAGCACCATTACTTGTGCTAGTTGTCACAAACCCGAATGCGCCTTTGCTGATGATACACCTGTGAGTGATGGTGTTATGGGCAGGAAGGGAAGCCGGAACACGCCTAGCGCTATGAACCAGACCGCACGTAATTTTATGTTTTGGGATGGTAGAATGGAAACGCTGGAAGAGCAGGCTTTAGGACCAATAGAAAATCCGGTTGAAATGAATTTACCGGTAAGTGAATTGATAAATCGCTTGTATCGTCATAATCAGTACAAGGCTTTTTTCAATAAGATCTACGGTGAGAACCCGAGCCGAAAGAATATTGCCAAAGCAATAGCGGAATACGAAAGAACACTGGAAACAGTTGACACGCCATTTGATGATTATATCAGTAAAAGAGACACCACACAAATGTCGGAATCTTTAATGGGAAGAATTTAAATGACAGTGGTCGTTTTGTTGTAACGCGCAATCCAAAAGATCTCGGCAAATTTAAAACACCGGGTTTACGCAACATAGCCATTACACCTCCATACATGCATAATGGTATGCATAAAACCCTCAGGGAGGTTATCGATTACTATAACGAGCCCGATAAATTTGTAAACAACAGTATCAACCGTGATACATTATTAAGCAAGCCCTTAAACTTAACGGAGCAGGATAAAAAAGATCTTGAGAATTTTTTATTGAGTTTAACCGATAGAAGATTTACAAAGAAAGAATCGAAGGCTAACTAAACGCCCAGGTTTATTTCATAACCGCATTTAAAATGTCCTTTCGGACAAGATCTATGACCGTGCAAGCCGCATGGCCGACAATTGAGATCTTTTACTTCTATAATTTTTGAATTATCGGACAGCGGCCCAAATCCAAAAGCGGGAATGGTGGAGCAGAAGAACGCGGTGATTGGCGCATTAACGGAAGAAGCTAGGTGCAGCGGAGCGCTATCGTTCACGTAATTCATTACCGCGTCCTTCATTAAAGCGCACGATTCTAAAAAAGAAAGTTGTCCGGTCAGTACGGTAATGTTTTTATTTTTCGAATGGTGTTTTATTTCTTCGCATAAAGGCAAATCGCCCGGAGCGCCCAATAAATAAACGGTTTTATCAGTGAGCTTATCGCAAAGATCTATCCATTTTTCTTTTGGTAACTGTTTAGTGAACCAAACGGAGG
>JBGASH010000083.1:0-12830 GCA_044229775.1 Bacteroidia bacterium | reverse complement strand
GGTGAAGTGGATGGTCCGTTCAATACCTGTAAATTTTCAGGCCCCAACGGTATTTGCTTTGATGCCTCAGGATTTTTATATGTAGCAGACGCTAATGGTTACCGCATCCGGAAACTGGATCTTGGAAACTCTACTGTTACAACTGTAGCAGGAACAAGTGCTGGCTATACAAACGGAACAGTGTCAGTAGCTGAATTTAATACACCAACTGATCAGGTGGTTGACAACACTGGTGATATTTATGTTGCCGATTTTCAAAATCACGTGATCCGCAAAGTAAGCGGCGGAATGGTTAGTACTTTTGCCGGATCAACTACCGGTTTTGCAAATGGCCCAAATTTATCAGCCCAATTTAAAAACCCTGCGTTTGCCATTATGAATTCTTCTGGAGATATTTTTGTAGCCGACTATAATAATCATCTCATTAGGAAAATATCTGGAGGCAACGTGACCACTCTGGCAGGATCAACTGCTGGATTTGCTGATGGCACAGGCGGAGCCGCGCAATTTAACTTACCTTATCACATGGCTTTCGATAACAATGGTGACATTATTGTAGTTGATATTGGTAACACAAAGATCAGAAGAGTGACACAAGCAGGAGTTGTTACCACAATCGCAGGAAGCACGGCAGGATACCAAGACGGCCCTGCAGGGTCTGCAAAATTCGGGACACCCGTAGGTGGAGTTGCAGTTGACGCGTTTGGAAATATTTATTTGGCGGATTGGGCAAACCATAAAATTCGCAAAGTTGACACTTTTGGAAACGTTACTACATTTGCGGGGAGTACCCAGGGATATTTAGATGCAGTTGGTACGGCAGCCCAATTAAATTTTCCAAATGGAATAACTATCAATAATGCAAAAACAGCTTTGTATTTCACCGATTATGGCAATTCAAAAGTACGTAAGATCGACCTGTGCGCGACACCAAACCTAACTCTTAGCGCTTCCTCTAATGCGATATGTACAGGCTCTTCCTTTACGTTGAACATGGGGGGATCTCTGAATAGTGCCACTAATTGGAATATTTTCAACGGAGGATGCGGAAGTATTTCAACTGGAACAACTACTTCAAATTCGGCTGTATTTACCCCAACAACAACAACAACGTATTATGTAAGAGGTGAAGGAGGTTGTATTACTTCAACTGTTTGCAGCGCTATTACTGTAACAGTAAACCCTAATCCTACCCTTACGGTTACATCAAGTTCTGCATTATTGTGCTCTGGTGAATCGGCAACTTTAACGGCGAACGGTGCTTCTACATATTCTTGGACAACCGGATCTAATACCTCAACTACTGTTGTGAATCCTACCTTTAGTACCACTTTTACAGTTTCAGGAACCAATAGTTTTGGCTGTATTGGCACAACTGTTATTACTCAAAGCGTTGCTGGATGTTTAAGTATGAAGGAAACAAATACATCGTTAGAGAATATTCAATTGCACCCAAATCCGGTTAATGATAATTTAACCTTAACCATTTCAAACAACAAAGGAGGATATCAATTGATCCTTTATAATATCTTTGGTCAGATCGTCATTTCACAGGTGCTAATTTCTGAAATTAATTCAATAAATGTGTCGGGATTAGTCAAAGGACTTTATTTCTACTCTGTCATCAATGGGAATAAAAATGTAAGGAATGGAAAAATTATAGTAGAATAAATTCTCTTTTATAAAAATTTTCATTTACTTGTTTTAGTTTGAATACGGCACGCCTAATTCTTAGAAAAGAAGAAATTTAAACAATTTCTTAGATTTTTTGAAAACAATTCTCGTTGCTCTTTATTTTGTTTCTTTTTCCACCTCGCTTAAAACTAGGTCGTCTAAACCCCATGCTTCGACACATACAAAACAACGCCTAAATGAAGTCTCTAAAAATCCGCTATGAGAAGTGGCTTTTAACATTTTGCTCTTTTTTATCTCATAATTTATTATACCTTTACTTAAATTTTCACACATGAAAAAAATCTACACCCTAAGTTTTTGTGCGTTATCGATCTTTGCATCGGCGCAAACCGTTACAACCATTGCGGGAAGCACTTCAGGTTCTACAAATGGATCTGTTACAGTTGCACAATTCAATGGCCCCAACGGGGTTTGTGTTGACAGTAAAAGTTACATTTACGTTGCTGACGCCGGAAATCAATCCGTACGAAAAATAAATCTTGCAGCAGGTACAGTAACAACCATTGCCTCAACTGGATTCAGTAATCCTTTAAATCTCACCACTGATGCTGCAAGAAGTGTTTATGTGGCCGATTTTTTAAATAACCGCATCGCTAAAATTGATACCAATTTGGTATTCACCAACTTTGCAGGTGCCGGTTCTATAGGCTCGGCTAACGGTCCCAATGCCTCCGCCACCTTTAATCACCCAAGCGCCGTAGTTTATAGAAATAACGAATGGTTTGTTGCCGATTTCGATAATAGTTTGATACGAAAAATAAGCGGCGGCAATGTAACAACCATTACAGGAACAGCCGGTGCAGGTTATGTTGACGGACCGGTAGCAAGTGCAAAGCTTGACCATGGTTATGGCATTACCGTTGACATGGCTGGAAATATTTTGTTTTGCGACAGAAGTAATCACAAGATCCGAAAAATTACTCCTGCCGGTGTAGTTAGTACCATTGCCGGGTCAACTCAAGGTTTTCAAAACGGCAGCAGCAGTACCGCGCAATTTGATAACCCAACAGGCATCATTGTTGATAATGCCAATAATATTTATGTAGCCGATTTTAATAATCACAAGATCAGAAAAATTGATCCACTAGGAAACGTTACCACTCTAGCTGGAAGTACAGCCGGTTTTGCAGATGGCGTTGGTACCTCTGCGCAGTTCAATTTACCTGCGAGTATATGTTTCGACAATACTCAAAATTATATTTATGTGGCCGATTATAACAATAACAGAATTAGAAAAATATTTTTGAATCGTACCGACCTTGGCATTAATACATTGGCTACACTTCAAAGTATTTCCATATTTCCTAACCCTGCCACAGATAAATTATGCGTTAACGCAGTTACACAAAACAATCACGCGCAAATTTTAAATTCTTTGGGTCAAAAAATTGGTACAGAACTTTTACTTAACGAAGGTATAAATGAGATTGATCTAACAAATTTACCTTCGGGCGTTTATTTCGTTCAGTTAAGTAACGAAAACGGAAGCCGCACAGTAAAATTCGTGAAGGCCAATTAGAATTACTTCTTTCTTGCTACTACCGTAATGGTTCCTCCGAGAGAGAATAACTTAATTATTCCTCTAAGGGGAGCTACAAGGTATCTTAAAAAAACAGCCATGCCGTGGCTATGCCCTTTTAATTCAAGGTAAGTATCGGTATTCTTTTCCCAAAAAGGTGTAGAAATATTCAATACCTCAAAACCACCATCCTCAAAAAGTTTCCGGATAGATCTTGTGGTATAATAATGTAAATGAAACGGGGGATCGATAATAGCCGATTTTTCTTTCATCATCTTAACCTGAAGCGAATTGATATGCGGAACATTCACGTACATGTAAGCGCCTTTTTTCAAACATTTATGCATGAATGCCAGAGATTCCTTAGGACGTGGCAAATGTTCAAACACGTGATACGAAAGGATCATATCAAAAAACTCCTTGAATTTTTCCGAAAACACGTTTAGATCTCCTGTATATAGGTCCAGTCCGTTCTTTTTTCCCTCTTCTACCAGAGTTTCAGCTACATCATAACCGTAAGCATTCTTAAAACCCGAATCCATTATGGCCTTCACAAAAATACCATTAGTACAACCAAAATCCATTATCCGAGCCTGCTTGTCGGTAATGTTAGCGTTGATCACATCGATGCGTTCCGAATAATATCGTATCAAAAAATCTTTATCTGTTTTGCTTCTATCCAACAACGTAACTGAACAACTATTGCCATAAAACGAATCGCCGTCGTTATGTTGATACATTGCCAACAAACTTTTATCATCAGGAATTGGATTAACTTGTATGTGGTTACAGTTGGTGCATTGCAAAATTTCGTAAGACTTCACCTTCATGTAATCTTTCCAGTTATTTGAGGCGCATATGTAACAAGGCTCTTGGTCATTTTCGTTATATTTCTCGCTAAATTAACGGATAAATTATTAATGGCAAAATGAATGTTTTAGCTCACATTTTTATGGTTTTTTAAGGAAAAACGCCGTTGTATATTGTTGATTTTAGCCCTATATTTGAGTTACTAAAAATTTGTTTCCCATGTTCAACAAAGAAAAATATTTGAAAGACATTGATACTTTGGGTTATGCCATCGTTGAAAATGTTTTTCCTAAAGAATTCATTGCAAGGGCCAGTAAAGAACTGGAAGCGGCTATGGAAAAAGAAGTGGCTTACCATGGCACCAAGGATTATTCTGATTACGGTATGGTTTTACTTTGTGCTCTATACGGTGGGGCCTTTGTTGAAGTTTTTGATTACCCCGGCCTCATCGAACCAATGGAAGCCGCATTGGGCGAAGGCTGCATACTTTATGCTTACACCTCTTCCAGCATGCCACCACACAAAACCAATTATTCGAGCCGTATACATGTTGATATTCCGCGTTTGCGTTTTATTGATAATTATATGACGAATTTTGGTGCTTTTATTCCGCTTTGTGATATTAATGAGGAGAATGGCGCTATGCATTTTTTACCGGCATCACACAAATTAACCGAGCCACCTTCGGAAGAATACTTTTTCAAAAACGCAAAACGTTGTGTTATCAAAGCTGGTTCTGTTTTCTTTTTCAATCCCCGCTTATGGCACGCCGGCGGTAATAACAATACCGACAAATGGCGCCATGCCATTACCATGAACATATGCAGGCCCTACATGAAACAGCGATTGGATATTCCAAGGGCCGTTAGTCATTTAGATACCAGTAAATGGTCGGAAAAAGCAAAACAAAAACTGGGTTTTTATACGCAAACGCCTGCCAATTACGACGAGTATTATGTAGCGCCCGAGCTCCGCAAGTATAAACAGAAATACGAATAAATCTTCAACACAACCGGCATGACAGTACTTATTTTAGGTGGAAGCGGTTTGGTTGGCAGTTATCTTAAAACTGAGCTGGAAAAGACGTATAATGTTACAGCAACGTCAAGATCGGGAAACAACCCCTTTGTAAAGTTCGACATCACAAAAGAAGAAACGTTTAGCGTGTTTAACACCAATTACGATTTCATTGTGGATTGCACGGTAGATTATGACCTAACGCTTAATGAGAAGCTGCGCAACGAAGTGCTTGGGAAAGAAAAATTATTAAGGATCTTGTCACAAAAAAGATCACATTACATCGCCATTTCCAGTGTTTCAGCTACTGAAGCGAATAAGTATCTAAGTGATTATAATTTTTCTAAGTATTTATCGGACGAAACCATCCGACATTTTTCTAAACTTTATGATCTAAAAAGCACCATTTTGCGGTTCGCGCAAATATTTGATTACAACGAAAAGGCCAAAAAAATACAGGGTGCCATTTATTATTTTATTGATTCGTTCAAAAATAATACATCCCTGAACGTTTTCGGTGATGTTAAGTTACGCCGCTCTTATATACCGATCGAAGTTCTGGTTAAAACGGTAAAAAAAAACATGGAAGAAAAAATAACGGGTACACACGATGTTATTATGCCCGATAGTTATTCGTCGGAAGATCTTATTCGTGAATTTGGGAAGATCGTTTCGTTCTCCGATTCTAATTTAAATTATCAACCCGAAAAAAAAGTGGCCGAGTATCAAATACCCGATTGCTCACCAGTTTTTACAAAATTTTTAGGGGCTGAAAATTGCATGCCTTACTTTAAAAACTTGCTATTAAAAAAATGAAGAACATTCTGGTTACAGGCACAGGTGCCATTATTGGATACGGTATTATTAATTCCTTAAAACGATCGGGATTACCTGTACGCGTTGTTGCTATTGACATATACAGTACTGCTTACGGTCAATTTATTGCCGATAAATTTTATCAGGGTGTACTTGCCAGTAGTGATGGGTTCATTGATTTTATTAATTCGATAGTAGACAAAGAAAAGATCGATCTTATTATTCCCGGAATTGAACAAGACCTTTACGCCTTACATAAAAATAAAGATAAAGTAAAATGCCAGGTGGTTATGAATAATGACCTCTGCATTGAAATATCTAAAAGCAAACTGGCGACCTTTGAATACCTTAAAGAACACAGCGACATTAACCTCATTCCTACCCTTCACAAAGCCTCTTACGAAGACTGTGTAAAGAAACTGGGTGTTCCTTTTTTATTGAAACCCATAAGCTCCTATGCTTCTAAGGGAATTGAGATCATCAAATCGAGAGAGGATTTTGATTTTTACGTTAAAAAAACAAATAACCATTGTGTTTTTCAAAAGATAATAAGTTCTAAGGATGAAGAATACACCATTGCTATTTTTGGTGATGCTAAAGGTGGTTTTTTTGACAACATCATCCTTAAACGTTATCTATCTCAGGAAGGCGCTACCAGTAATGCCGAAGTGGTTGAACATGCTGGAATATCGGATTATGTAAAAAAACTGGCAGGCATCTTAAAACCGGTTGGACCAACAAATATTCAGGTGCGGATTGAAAACGGAAAAGTGTATTTATTGGAAATAAATCCGCGCATCTCAAGTGCCTGTTCTATCAGAAGCGCTTTTGGTTATAACGATCCTGCTATGTGCGTTAAACACTATCTGCTTAACGAAACCATTGCCCCTGCAACCAAAAAGAAAGGTAAAGCTATAAGATTTATAAGTGATCAGATCAGCTATGAGTAAAACCGCTTTCATATCCGACCTACATGGCAATTATCCGGCTCTGGAAGCCGTGTTAAAAGACATTGACGCGAAAGGGATAAAGAACATTATTTGTTTGGGCGACGTAGTTGGCTATTACTCCATGATCAACGAAGTGATAGAAACCCTTCACAAAAGAAAGATTCCAACTATAATGGGTAACCACGATTTCGCTATGGTAAATACCCATGGAGTTATTGAACGTAGCAAAACCTGTACCAACATTTTTTAAATACGATTATTTGGTAACTGGCCACACCCATCGCTTCATTAATAAAAAAGCCGGAGCCTTTTGTCATTTAAATCCCAGTAGCGTTGGACAACCGCGCGATAATGATAAACGTGCTTCTTATATGTTGGTTGATGATCTGGAAATTTCTCAAATACGCGTTGAATACGATGTGGAGCGAATTGCCGCCGATATGAAACGATTGAATTTTGACGAGTACATTTACAAGGGACTTTTCACAGGCCAAAAGATCACCTAACCTTTTTCCCAAATGTGGTATTTTATTTGCGAACGCTCTACATTAGCAATGAGATCGAGTATAGAAACGCCGTGCTCAAAAGGTTCTATTAATTGCTTATACGGCTTATAGCCCGAATAACTTTTATAAGAAAGTTTTATTCCTTTTTCGGTAAATAGATCTTCATGCCCGGTTAAATAATCTTTTGCAGCCGGACCGCTAATGTATTCGGTAGCTTTAAGATCGCACAGTAACGAGATTAACCGCTCTAATTTATCGTCTTTTAATTTATAATTGGCCGAATTATCGAAACGGGTGGTAATACCCAAATATTCGGCGATCTTTTTGGTACTATAATGATTGAACTCGGATAGTGTTTTAAAGGAAGAATTTACGTATAGATCATCCATCAATTCCTTTAATTGACCAAAAAAAGGCGCACGGCTGTAGGACAATTGTAAGGTCTTATAATGATCTTTTTGCCAATTATCCGGTAAAAGCACTTCACTTATTTTTTGTTTAACGGCGTCTTTGTGAATAGGAATGGTTAACCACTGCAAACCATTCTTGGAATAAATTTTATTGCGGTTTCGCCAATCGTTCTTCGTGTATTGCACCTCGTCGTAAAAGCAAAACACGTCGGCGTCGTGTATAAGATCAAAATAACCCTTCCAGGGAATGTAATTGGATTGCAGTACAACTACACGCATACCTTTACTTTGTTGCTATAAAACCAACGTATTTGAATAAATGCCTGCTTAAAGGAAGCATTTTAATTAAGGCATCATGTACGAGTAACGATTTTTTTACGTTCTCTTCGCGGGTACTCTCTTTGCTGTTTACCATAGCGGCTTGCCCTACAAACCAATGGTAAATAAATTCCACTTTAGAGAAACCGGCTTGTTTTAGTTGTGCCGTAACTTCATCTTCATTTAATCCGCCTTTAACGTGTTTTTGAAATTCCGAAATTTGAAAGGTTTCTTTTTTAATACCGAATTCCTTTTCTAATTCTTCGTCTTTCAAAACTACGGCATGCAATTCGCGGGTTACTTCGGGTGTATAGGTTCCTTTGATATTCAATCCCTGGAAAGCTTTCCAGAAAAAATGATTGGGACTTAGATCAGCATAAAACTTTCCGCCTTTTCTCAACGCATTAAAGGTGTTAATAAAAGTGGGATTCATATCATATAAGTGATCCAGAAAAGTATAGGCAGTTGCCATGTCGTAAGTACCCGCATTAAGCTTAACGGTTCCAGTATCGCTATTGATCAATTCGATCTTGGCATTTCCGCTTTTGTCCACTTTATCCATCATGGCCTGTGTTACATCCACTCCGGTAATATTTGGAACGTAATTTTTTAAAATATTGATCATAAACCCTGTTCCACAACCAAGGTCTAGCACATTTTTAGGTTTTATTTCGTTTACAATCCCTTCAACGATGTTTCTTACCCGTGCAATACTTTCGGGTCTGAAATGTGGTTCATTGGTATTGTATTCGCCTGCAAGTTTCGAGTGAACTTCAATATTTGCCTTAATGGCGTCCTGATACTTTTGGTCTAAAGCTGACATCTTCGTTATTTTTTAACAAAGATAAACTTTTTTGGGGAAAATTACTCTTGATTTCCCTTATATAAACGCTGATCCTCAGGAACAAAAAACTCCTCTAAATTGGATGGTAAACGTGTATCGTAACCAATGATACGGCGGGCCTGAGCATTTACCTTATTGGCCAACTCTTTAGGTATAAATCGTACCCAATCCATGCGCTGTTTCATATAGGGGCGGCACAAATTCATGGTTAACGAATGACGCCAGTTGTCTGAGTTATTTTCGCCGGCGCGATGCCATAAACGGGGACTAAAGGCCAATAGGGTTCCTTTTTTAACCACGGTTCTTATGCAGTGCTTCTCAAAAAATTCTTCACTGGGGGCAACAGCCGAATGGTGTGAACCGGGTAATAATTTTGTAGCGCCATTTTCTAAGGTAAAATCATCTAATGCCCATAAAAACCCAAAGTTGCTATGGTATCCCGGTATTAATCTGGGACTATCCACATGCAAGCGACTACCATAATTTTTGCCATGAGGCGGTAAAGATGAAGATGTGAATGCATACATGATCCAAAAATCGTCCAATATAGCGGCGGCAATTTGTTGGAGACGCGGGTCCTCTAAAATTTGTAGAAACACCACGTCACGACACATAAGATCGTGCAAATGAAACTGATCTTTTATGCTGCGGTCGCTACCCAATGGTTTGTACTCATTAACCGCTTTAAACAATCTTTCTTTTAAGTATTCGCAGGTTTCGGGCGAAAAAAAATCAGGAAAGGCATTATACCCTACAGTATCTATAAGATACTTGTGCTCTTCGATGATTTGTTTGCTGTAAGGTTTTTGATCCTTAAAACTGATGACTTGATCTTTCATTTCTATCATGGCAAATTGATTTTATCTTTTATGATATAAGTTGGTCGTTGTTGCACTTCTTTCAGGATCTTCCCTATATAAAGTGAACTAAAACCTATCACAAAGATAATCATGCCTGAGGATAGAACTATGACGGATATCAGTGATGAGTAACCCGCCTGAAACTCAATAAAGAATAATTTTAATACTGTTATTGCTATTACCCCTATCACACCCAAAATAGCCAGTATAAATCCAAAAGTGGCCATTAATTTAAGCGGATAATCAGAAAACGAAAGGATCGAATTCATGGCCATTTTTAAACGTTTCCTAAAGGTATAACTCGATTTTCCTTTTTTTCTTTCCACATGAATGGTAGGCACATATCCCACATCAAAACCCAACCAGTTTTCGAGTCCTGGCAAATACCGCTCACTTTCCTTTAACTCGTTATAGGCATTTGTAAAACGGCGACTCATGATACGCATGGTTGAAACATTTAAAGGTGCCGTACTACCCGTTAGTTTATTTAAGATAATGTGAAATACTTTTGAAGTGAATTCGTCGGTAAAAGAACTTTTACGTTCATCACGCAAACCATAAACAATATCAAAATTATTTTTTTCGATGTAATCTAAGAATTTCGGTAATTCCGAAATAGGATCTTGCTGATCAACATTCAACATGCCTACAAACTGTCCGGTAGCATGCTTATAACCAGCGGTAAGCGCAATATGTTGTCCGAAATTGCGGCTAAAAATAATGGACTTTGTAAAGGGATATTTTTTGCAAATGTCTTTTAAAACCACTTCATCGTTCTTCTCGCCACCATCCAGCACATAAATCAATTCGACCTTCGATTCAATTTTATCGACTTTCAAAAATTCTTTGAACACGCGTTCAAATTCCGAACAAAAATCATCCGCCAGGTCCGAATCTTTGTAAATGGGAACAACAAGAGAATATTTTACATTGTTTTCGGGCAAGACCTAAGATTTTTGTGCAGATGAATTTTTTAATGCCGGTTGTTTTTCAAAAAAGGAAATGATAGCCTCGCAAATTTCTTTTACTTCAGAAATGCTTAATTGATAATACAACGGTAACCGTACAAGACAATCGGTGTAAAAATCAGACATTGGTAGTGCGCGGCCATCGTGCTTATTGTGATAAAAAGGACTTTTATGAAGCGAGAGGTAATGAAACACCGCGTTAATGTTTTTTTCTTTTAAAGCCACAATAAGTTCCGACCGCTGATCAATATCTTTACACACCAAATAAAACATGTGCGAATTATTGGTAGCGTTAACCGGTATTTTTGGGAGATGAAAAAGTCCTTTGTCGGCTAAAGGCTTTAAGAGTGCAAAATAGGTATCCCAAATTTGCTGACGCTTTTTTTGAATATCTTCCAAATTTTCAAGCTGCGCGTATAAGTACGCCGCGATAATATCTGATGGCAAAAAAGAAGATCCCATATCAACCCAACCGTATTTATCTACTTCTCCTCTAAAAAAAGCCGAACGGTTAGTTCCCTTTTCACGGATGATCTCGGCACGTTTGGCAAATTTTTCGTTGGTCACCACCAACAAACCACCCTCACCACTAATTATATTTTTTGTTTCGTGAAACGAAAAGGCTGCCAGATCACCAAAAGTTCCCAAAGGTTTTCCTTTATAAAAACTATCGATGGCTTGCGCCGCATCTTCTATTAAATACAAATTGTGCTTTTTGCAAATGGCGGTGAGCTTATCCATATCGCAGGCCATACCCGCGTAATGAACACAAACGATGGCTTTTGTTTTTGGATTTATTAGTGGCTCTACCAAATTCATATCCATATTAGGATGTTCCTTCTCACTATCAACAAATTTTATAATCGCGCCTCTTAAAATAAAGGCGTTAACCGTAGAAACAAAAGTGTATGACGGAATGATCACTTCGTCGCCCTGCTGTATATCGCATAAAATAGCTGCCATTTCAAGGGCATCGGTGCAAGAAGTGGTGAGCAAGGCTTTTTTGAATCCGTATTTTTTCTCGAAGAACTGATGGCATTTTTTGGTGAACATGCCATCGCCCGATATTTTCTGGCTTTCCACGGCCTGTTTTATGTATTCGAGTTCATTGCCCGAAATATAAGGTTTATTAAAGGGGATCATGGTCATATATCTATCCTTGTAAAATTAACAAAACCCTCAGTAATTACAAATTATTAAAATGCCCTAAATTGAGCTATTTGTTAAAGATTTTTAATTTTTTGAGAATAACTTCTATCTTTAGTTTATTATTTGAAAAGGTCATTGGATAATACAGAACATAAACTTAGTCATTCTACAGTTACTCTGCGTGAGGACGGTATTGTCATACTTAAATGCGGGAAGGATACCTATTATGAAATTGAACAATTAAAAGAGCTTAACGAATTATATAATAAACTTTTTGGAGGGAAAAGGCGACCTATATTGCATATTGTTGGTCAATACACCTCTATTTCCTCTGAAGCACGATCGTGGGGAGCCTCTGAAGAAGCCACCAAACACTCACTTGCCGAAGCTTATGTTCTGACGAGTTTGCCCCAACGATTAATAGCTAATTTTTATTTGAAATTCGATAAACCCGTTGTACCCACGAAGTTTTTTAATGCCATACCTGAAGCGGAAGCTTGGCTTAAGACCTTTCTTTAATTTGCCTTAAAATAAACCACTTTCTTGGTGGCAAAAAATTCTTCCGAAAAATAATCTTTCAGATCAAAAAACTTACATTTTTTATAAAACGGTCCAAATTCTTCTTTGAGATCGCCGCCTTTTAAATATAAAATCCCGTTAAGGAGTTTATTGCTGTTCTTCTTTATGAACTTATTTCTTACCCAGCCATAAAAAACCGGAAATTCGGTCACTGCCCTACTCACTACAAAATCAAATTTTTGGTCTATTTTTTCTGCGCGTTCGTTTTGGGTGGTGACATTTTTTAGCGCTAGGGCCTTTACAACCTCCTCCACTACTTTTATTTTCTTCCCAACCGAATCTACCAGATGAAAATGACTATCGGGAAACATTATGGCCAACGGAATTCCCGGGAAACCACCACCTGTACCAACATCTAAGATCTTTGTACCCGGTCGGAATTGTATCAC
>JBGASH010000082.1:0-12848 GCA_044229775.1 Bacteroidia bacterium | reverse complement strand
TTTCGTGAACAATTTCAATTTTCGCGATAGGCGACTGAACATTTTCGTTGGGAATCCAGGTTGTAATAACGGTGCCATCCTCTATTTTGGTATCGGATAATTTATACCCGGCGTTCTTCATGCCCATATCCTGTGTTTTTTTACTCAGGAAATTATAAAAAAAACTATTTTCCGAACTATAATCTAAGCCCTGCAATTGTAAAACCGTATTCTCTTTTGGGTCATAAACCTTCATTTCTCCTTTGGAATTAGAAATAGTCACGTTTTCGAAAGGCGATGTAAAATGCGTTACCATAATGCCCCCTGTTAACTTGTAATAAACCTCGGCCTTAACTGTAAGAACTTTGCCTTTAGCAAGCACTTTGGAGATCATATTTAAACTAAGCTGAGTTATTGGAGGTGTTTTTGGATTGTAAAACGATGATAATAAGACACTTATAATCGTTAGCGAAAGCAATGAGACAAGTATGTTATTTAGAATCCGGTTCAATTTGTCGTAAATAAAAGGTTATAAAAGTACGTATTTTATAGTAATACTTTATTTTAATAAATAGCAGGTAAGTATGAGGGAAAAATGCTATCTTTGCCCCCTATATTTTTTAGAACCATGCCAAAAATGAAAACAAATTCCAGTGCTAAAAAGCGTTTTGCTTTCACTGGAAGCGGTAAGATTAAAAGAAAAAAAGCTTACAAACGTCATATTTTAACCAAAAAGAAAAAAGACCGCAAATTGGGTCTTGGTAAAATTGCCATTGTTAGCAAAGAAGATCTGGGCAACGTAAAAATGATGCTTTGCATAGGTAAATAAGTTCTTTAACAAAAAACCGTACGGTTAATTAAATTAATGTTTAACCCGGATTTCAGTAAAAAGTTCAAGTAAAATTGACACTGACCTCCAAAACCAAAAAAAAACAAAATGCCACGTTCAGTAAACCATGTAGCCAGCAGGGCTCGCAGAAAAAAGATCCTCAATTTAACCAAAGGTTATTGGGGTGCAAGAGGTAATGTTTGGACCATTGCAAAAAACACATTAGAAAAAGGTTTAAGCTACGCTTACCGCGATCGTAAGAACAAAAAACGTACTATGCGCGGATTATGGATCCAGCGTATTAATGCAGGTGTTCGCGAACACGGCATGAGCTATTCAGAATTCATTGGTAAAGTAAATGCACAAGGCGTAAAACTTAATCGTAAAGTATTAGCCGATCTTGCAATGAATCATCCGGAAGCGTTTGCGGCCGTTGTAAAATCGCTTAAATAAAATTTTTATAACTTTTAACTGGAGGCTGTTGTAATAACAACAGCCTCTTTTTTTTGACAAAACTCAGGGTTGAAAGAATCTAAATGGTTTAGGATTCATTTTACAATTTTGACATTCTTTTTATCAAAAAAAATAGTTTGTGTTTTCTAAAATTTTTAGCAAGATACTATAAAAGAAACTACTGCGCCATGTACCACACCATGGTAAGAATGACCATTTGATGAAGCAGTTGATCAAAACCAAACAAGAACCAATACGCTTTATTATTCATGTCTGAAAAAACCGGGAACCAACCGTTCATCCTACCTTTCCAAACATCAATGATAAAATGAGTGATCAATTGAAATCCCGCTAATAATAATGCATATTTCAGTTCTGTAAAGAAGAACAAAACGCTCAACATTAATGAAGCATGAACCGCTGCGTGAACAAAGATCGGGAATAGGGGTTTTCCAAAACGTTTTGCATTCAACATCCATGCCGTTGATAGCGGCGAAAAATCACCGAGAAGGTGACAAAAATTTAATAGAATCAATAATTTAAACAAGGCAGTGGTTATTCTTACTTCTTATATCGCATTTTGCATTTTTATGTGCATAATGTGATCTTCTACATAAGGTTCGCTTTCGGTCACAAATCCCAGATCATTATAAAATTTTTCTAAGTATTGTTGTCCGGAAATAACGATCTCGTTCACGTGTAATTTTTTTAAAGTTGCATCGATCGCCCTTTGCATTAATTCCTTACCGGAGCCTTTTCCGCGATGCGCGGCCGACAAAACAACTCTTCCTATTGAAGCCTCTTTGTACGCCACTCCCGGCACTAAAATACGAGCGTAAGAAACCAATTTCTCAGAATCATCATATCCCATCAAATGAAGAGCCTTTTGATCTTTATTATCGAGGTCCTGATAAACACAATTTTGTTCCACACAAAATATTTCACTTCTCAACTGCAAAAAGGCATAAAGTTCATCAACAGTCAATTCATTAAAATATTTTAATGTGAACTTCATTTACCCCAATACATTTTTAAGATCCTCTAAAAGATCTTCCACATCCTCTACTCCAACGCTTAAACGTAACAAGTTATCTACCACGCCGGCTTTTTCCCTTTCGGCTTTTGGTATAGCAGCATGTGTCATAGTAGCGGGATGATTTACCAACGATTCAACGCCGCCCAGCGATTCAGCTAATGAGAAAACTTTGAACGAAGACGCAATTTTAAATGTTTCTTCAACACCGGCGCCTTTTAATACTATTGAGATCATTCCCCCAAAATCGCGCATTTGTTTTTTGGCAATAGCGTGATTAGGATGATCTGTAAAACCCGGCCAGTAGATCTTTTCAATTTTCTTATGGGTTTTTAAGAACTCTGCTATTTTTTTTCCGTTAAAACAGTGGCGTTCCATTCGTAAATGCAAGGTTTTAATTCCACGCATCACTAAAAAACTATCCATTGGTCCTGGATTAGCGCCACAACTATTCAATATAAAATACAATTGTTCGTGTAATTTATCATCGTTCACCACCAAAGCGCCCATCACCACATCACTATGGCCACCCAGGTATTTTGTTACCGAATGCATCACTATATCTGCACCTAGTGCCAGCGGATTTTGTAAATAGGGAGAAGCAAAGGTATTATCAACCGCCAGGATCAAATTATTTGCTTTAGCAATTTGAGAGCAGGCAGCAATATCAATGATCTGCATGGTTGGATTAGTTGGTGTTTCAAGCCAAATTAATTTTGTATTGGCGTTAACGTATTTTTTTACATTCGCCGCGTCCGTCATGTTTATAAAATGGAATTTTATACCATAATTGGCAAAGATCTTAGTGAACATACGGTATGAACCACCATATAGATCATCACCGGTAATAACTTCATCGCCGGGCTTAAGTAGTTTTATTACGGCGTCGGTTGCCCCCATGCCGCTGCTAAAACACAAACAATGTTTCCCGTTTTCAAGAGCGGCGATACTTTTTTGTAAAGCTTCGCGGGTAGGGTTTTTTCCCCGGGCATAACCATATCCCTTATTTTTTCCAGGCGATTCCTGAACATAGGTGCTGGTTTGATAAATAGGCGTCATAATTGCGCCTGTTGAAGGGTCAGGATCGGCGCCAGCATGAATGGCCTTGGTTCCGAATTTATATTTCGAGAAGTCTGTCATAGCTAATAAATTAGAGCGACTAAGTTATAAAGAGTTTGGCGAAATTCTCCACATAAGATCGAATAAAATCCTAACAAAACCGGGTAATAACAATACTTTCATTTAAGCAATTAATTTGCTAACTTTATAGGAATGAAAGCTTGGTTTTATACAGCAGCTTTATTGTTACTTTTTGTTTCTTGTAAAAAGAAAACTATTCCGGCCGGATCGGTAGATGTTGGTCAGGATTATTACCCCCAGACAATCGGAAAATATGTGATCTATAGTGTTGACAGCACCGTTTATGATGAGTTTACACACCTCCCAAAGACCACTAAATATCAAATTAAAGAAAAAATTGAAGAGCAATTTACGGATAGTGAAGGGAAGCCGGCTTATAAAATGGCCCGGTACATCAAAAAATACGATTCGCTCGTCCCATATTCTCAGATCCCCTGGTCCATTAAAGATGTTTGGGCTGTAAATGTACATACAGCTAATGTAGAAGTGGTTGAAGAAAATGTAAGGTTCACAAAACTGTCTTTTCGGTGAAAATGGGTACTTCCTGGAATGGGAATGCTAAAAACACCATATTTGGAGAATGGCTTTATACCTATGACTATCTAGATAAGACTGAAACCATTAATTGTTAACTTTGATAAGAAGTTTTAATGGTAAAAACAAAAGATTTCATACCTTGATTTTTATCAGTACTATGTTGAAAAATATGCAAGGGGTAGGACTGGTATGCAGACAGATCACCAGTCTTTTATTCGGGAACAATTATTCCGAATGTACCGGTTGAGAACAGGGTTGAAAAAGGAACAATTTATAAACTAACTGTAATAAGTTATGGCAATGAGTAAAAAAATTATCTTAAGCATTTTAATTGCTTTGGCATTGCGATTTATAACAGCCACGGACAAGCACAGGTTTTTAAATTTTGGGTGAAGTTCAAAGATAAGAACGGCACCCCCTACTCTGTTTCAACTCCTACGGCGTATTTGTCGCCCAAATCTATACAGCGCCGCGTTAACCAGGGAATTCCTATCCATTATTCTGATCTTCCTGTAACGCCCGCTTATGCGCAATTAGTAGATGCCGTTCCGAGTGTTACGGTATATTATCGTTCTAAATGGATAAATGGTGTTGTTGTGGCTTGTCCTAACAGCGCGACCGCTGCCATTAATTCATTTTCATTTGTGGCTTCAACAGGTCCTGTAACCAAATACAAAATTGTTTTACCTGAAATTACCGTGGTGAAAATTCATACCTAAAGGCCGCTAAACAACAGCTTTGCTACGTTTAGTTGCTGGGTAGTGCCAATTAGCGTAATAAAATAATGCAGAGTAATTGCCTGCATAATATGGGTTTTCGAGGGCAAAACGCAGCCATTGCCGTTATTGATGATGGTTTCAGTAATGCACACATCAATCCTGTTTTTGATAGTTTACGGTTACAGGGCCGTTTGTTAGGAACCCGCGATTTTGTAATGGGAGATACAATGGTGTTTGAAGATGACGCGCATGGCGCGATGTGTTTATCGACCATGGCCGGATTAAAACCGGGAACAATTATAGGATCAGCGCCAAAAGCCAGTTATTGGTTGTTGCGATCAGAAGATGCAAATACCGAAACACCAAGCGAAGAATACAACTGGATAAGAGCCGCCGAATTTGCCGACAGCGTAGGCGCCGATGTTTGTACTACTTCATTAGGTTATACCACATTCGATAATTCATCCTACAATCACACATTCGCCACACTGGATGGTAAAACCGCTAATATGAGTATCGCCGCCACAATGGCCGCCAGAAAAGGGATGTTAATGTTCAACGCTGCCGGAAATGGTAATGGCGGATCGTGGCCGCTGATCGGAATACCGGCCGACGCGGATAGTATTTGTACCGTTGGTGCCGTAGATAGTCTCTCCGTTATAACCGGTTTCAGTTCGCTTGGTCCTACTGCCGATGGTAGAATAAAACCAGATCTCTGCGCAGAAGGCGGTAAAGCGTATGTTTGTCGGGTGGCTGTTTCTTTGGTAATGGCACTTCGTTTGCTACACCTATTTTAGCCGGAGCTGCAACGTGCTTGTGGCAAAGTAAACCCTGGGTAAAGAATATTCCTATTATAAATGTGATGAAAACTACGGCAACCAATTCTAACACGCCTAATAATACTTATGGCTGGGGTGTGCCACAATTGTGTACTGCTAACTCCAGCACAATATTTACCGTTGGAATGAACAAGGCCGACGCACAGAGAAACATCAGTGTGTTCCCTAATCCGTTCAACGACGAATTGATCATTAACTTTGAAACCAAAATTTATACCGAAGTGATTGTTGTTCTTTACGACGTTTTAGGAAAAAGTTTATTCTGAAAAAAGTAATCCAAAAGAAACTTTTGTAAGACTAAACATGCCATCACGGTTAAGTGGTGGGTTCTATTATATAAATGTTTCTTCGCCATCTTTCAGCGTCAGCAAAAAAATACTGAAGCGATAGTTTTATGAACCAGGTGAAAAGTTCTTCTGCTGTAAACAAACTCATCATTGTTGCTGCCCTTGGTTATTTTGTAGATATCTACGACCTTGTACTGTTTGGTATGGAGCGCGTAGCCAGTTTAAGATATCTTAAACAGCACACTTCCTGCTTCCGAACTTCCCAACATTGCCAAATACATTGAAAATACCGGTTCGGCATTATTGAACTGGCAAATGTTTGGGATGCTGGTAGGAGGTATTTTTTGGGGAATACTAGGTGATAAAAAAGGAAGGTTAACGGTTTTATTTGGAAGTATTATCACCTACTCGCTGGCAAATATTGCGAATGGGTTTGTAAACGACACCGATACCTACGCCATAATAGAGTTTATTTCGGGATTTGGTTTAGCCGGCGAATTAGGCGCGGGCATTACACTAAAGTAAGCGAAAGCATGAGTAAAGAACGGCGCGGACTTGGAACAACCTTTGTAGCGTCGGTAGGATTGTTTGGAGCGGTGATAGCTGGCCTCACTACGTTATACCTTAATAACTGGCGTATTTCTTATTTTATTGGTGGCGGAATAGGATTGCTGTTATTGGTTTTACGAATCGGTGTTTATGAATCGGGGATGTTCAATAACTTAAAGGAGAATAAAACCGTAAACAAAGGAAATTTCTTTTACCTATTCTCTCATCCTAAACTCACTTTAAAATATTTAAATGTTATTTTGATCGCCGTGCCGGTGTGGTATGTGATGTATTTGCTGGTGCAATTTGCGCCCGAAATGACCAAAGCTCTGGGCTTACAAAATGGCCCAACAGAAGGCAAGATTCCTATAATGGTAGCTTATATTGGTATTACCATTGGTGATGTGTGCAGCGGATTATTGAGTCAGAAGTTACATTCGCGAAAAAAAGTTTTGCTTTTATTTATCAGTCTCACCCTCTTATTTTCCATAGCGTATTTCCTGTTCGCAGCCATTTCGGTTATGGTATTTTATGTGATCATATTTTTTATTGGATTTGCAACCGGCTATTGGGCTGTATTCATGAGCAGCGCTTCCGAATTATTTGGAACCAATATTCGAGCAACGGTTACCACCACGGCGCCTAACTTTGTCAGGGGTTCTGTTCCGGTAATGTCGGTTATACATTTAACTTTAAAACCTCATGTTGGATCAGTACAATCCGCTATTTACATTGGTATAGTTGTATTTATACTGGCTTATTTTGCTTGTATAAAATTAGAAGAAACCTTTGCAAAAGATCTTAATTATCACGAATCATGAGCAAGACCACTGTTGTTATAGGCGCCTCTCCCGATCCATCGCGGTACAGCAATATGGCAGTGTTGCGTTTAAAAGAACACGGACATCCCGTTTATGCTGTAGGATTGAGAGAAGGAAAAATAGGCGATACAGAAATTCTAACGACCCGCCCTGTGTGGAGGGATATTGACACCGTTACCTTATATGTTGGTCCTAAAAATCAAGCGGCTTGGCAAGAATATATTTTAAGTTTAAAACCAAAGCGATTAATCTTTAACCCGGGTGCCGAAAATCCAGAACTGTTTAAAACTGCCACTACCAAAGGGATAGAATGTGTAGATGCCTGCACTTTGGTGATGCTGAGCGTGGGGAACTATTAATAAACGCTAAGTGATTTAAGCCAATAACGTTTCTTGCGCAGCTTTCAAGATCTTACGGGTATTCTCGATTGTATCGCTCTCGGCATAAACGCGCAATACAGGCTCTGTTCCACTGGCGCGGATCATCATCCATTGATCTTTTTCAAAATAATATTTCCAGCCGTCAATAGTTTCCAGTTTCTCTACTTTATAAGGACCAAAACTTTTGAATTTATCTTCCTTACATGCTTTAATAACTTTCTGTTTTACCTCTTCGGTTAAGTGAAGGTCGTTACGCTCGTATGTAAATGGCCCGGTTAATTGATAAAGATCATCGATAAGTTGTTCGAGGGTCTTCCCACTTTTAGCCATATATTCCCAAATGGTTAATCCCACCCAAATGCCATCGCGTTCAGGAATGTGTCCTTTAATGGCTATTCCGCCGCTCTCTTCACCACCTAAGATCACATCTTCGCTTATCATATAACCGGCTATGTATTTAAAACCTATCTGCGTTATGGTGATTGGCAATTTATAATGTTCTGCTAATTTTTTAATACGAGGGGTCACCGAAAACGCAACCACAATACGACCGCCAAACTTCTTTTGTTCTACCAAATACTTTACCAATAACAAAATGATATGATGAGAATCCACAAAATTACCTTTGCTATCGTACAAACCTATTCTATCGGCATCACCATCCGTACATAAACCACATTTGATCTTGCCGTCTTTTTTTATAAGCTCACTAAACTCTTGCAAATTTTTATCGATCGGCTCTGGTGCTTGTCCGTGAAAACCCGGATTATCGTCACCATGCAAATGAATTATTTCCGGGAACAAGCGTTTCATGATCCTTTTACCCGCTCCAAACATGCTGTCATACGCAAATCGTAATCCCGAATTTTTTATAGCATTGAGGTCGAAATTTTCCTGAACATGCTTAAAATACATTTCTTCCAATGGTGCAATTTCAAGAAGCCCTTTACTTTGTGCCTCGCTCAAACTTATTTTACTAAGATCAACATGACATTTTTCGGGAATAATATCTTCTACTTCCTGAATTTTTTCAGGCAATAAAGGACCACCATAACCTCCTTTTAATTTATACCCGTTATAACTTGGCGGATTATGGCTGGCGGTAATAATAATTCCTATTGAGGTCTTTAATTTAGAAGCGCCTAAGGAGATCATTGGCGTACTTACAAAATCCTTTGCCAAAAAAACTTTTACGTTGTGTGCAATAAATACTTTTGCAACGGTTTCGGCAAACAATTCACCTGCAAAACGGCAATCGTGACCAACAACCACGCTTGGCTTATCAAAATTCTTTAATAACCATTTTGCGGTAGCTTCTGTAACGCGTGCAACATTATCAACCGTAAAATCATGAGCAATTATGGCTCTCCATCCGTCGGTTCCAAATTTAATTTTTGTCATAATTCAAGTAAGTAAACAAGACTTTAAAGATAAGAAAAAATTATCTTTTAATTCCCCTCTTATCAAGCGCTTTTTGATAGGCGGTAGCATACCGGACATGCTGAGCGTAAGTGGTAGAAAAATCGGAGTAACCGCTAAAGTCGGGCTTAGCACAAAAGAAAATAAAATTGTGCTTTACATTATTTAGAACTGCATCTATCGATTGGGTTCTGACCAAACAGATGGGGCCTGGCGGAAGACCTTTGTATTTATAGGTATTGTATCGCGAATCTATTTCCTTATCGGCATTGGTTAGTCGCTGCGCGTCGTAATTTTTATTGGCAAATTTTAAGGTCGGATCTGCCTGCAACAACATGTCTTTTTTCAATCTATTAATATAAACCCCCGCTATTTTTTCCTGTTCATCCTCAATACCGCTTTCACATTGAACGATGGATGCTATGATGGTAATATCGGCAACGCTGTAGCCCATATTCTTGGCTTTTGTAAGTCGGTCCTTATTCCATACCAGATCAAAATATTCCTTTACTTCCTTAAATAGATCTTCCTTTGAAATAGCCCAACTCACATCGTAAGTATTGGGTAAAATGAGCGCCATAATGTTATCAGGATCCAACCCGTACTCCTTTTCCAACAGCTCATCGTTACTTAAGTAATCTTCTAACACATCATCCTCTAATTCTAATTTATCATCCAGGTATTCTATCAATTCTTCTTTATCATGTATCTGCGAATTGAAGGTAAGCCTAACTTTTTCCTGCTTATTGTTCTTTAAGATATTTATGACCTGACGATTATTCATTTTATCCTGAATACGGAATTTGCCGGGATGAATATTGTTTTCAAGATCCATTTTACGTGCCATGAACTCAAAACTTTCGTGGTCCTTGATAATATTATCATCGTAAAGATCGCTCAAAACATCCTCGTAAGAAGAATTAGTGTTTATGTAAATGTATTTATAGTTCTTACCACCAAGATCAACGTTTGCCTTATAAAAATTAAGGTAGGCCCAATAGGCCCCTATTCCTGCTCCTACAAGAACAATAATTCCTATTATTTTAATGATCTTCTTCATTCAGATCAAATAACTGTTTTTAACTGTTGCAATGCTGCTTTTGCTTTGACGTTGGCCGGATTTTTTTTGAGTATTCTTTTAATAATTTCCATTGCACCGGTATAATCTTTTTTATAGGCCTTTAATCCCGCCACATTTAACAACAACGGCTCATCATCGGGATCTAAATTTAAAGCTTTATTGTATAAATCTTGTGCTTCATTAACATTATTTTGCGTTAATTTTATGAAGCCCAAATTAGTATAAGCAGAAATAAATTTCGGATTTTCGCTTATGATGTTGCCAAATTTTGCTTCCGCCTCTTTTGTTTTTCCCGTATTCATCAATGCTGTTCCAAGTTTGTTCTGAAAATTTAAATTAAATGGTGATAATTCCGCCGCCTTCTCAAACCATTTTAACGAATGGTTCAAGTCACCGGTGTAATTATAAGCCTCCGCAATGTGATATGCACTCCACGCATGTTCATTACTGTAAGATCTTTTATTTATAATTTCTTTATAAAGTTGTTCCTCACCTACAGTATTCACGTATTTCAAGATCTGAGCAAAATTTTGTTTATTAAAATACAATTGCAGCAATGCGTGTAAATTGATAATAATATTTTCTTTGGTATTATCCAATAAATGCGTCTTTGCCGAATCTAAGAACTCCGGTTTTGCCTCAAACTTACTATACTGATTTATGTAAGCCCGGGCTTTTGTTAAATGAGAAGGGGTGTTTTCATTAACAGCATACAGGCCAATGAAAGTTTTTATTTTATCTTTTTCCTTTTGCGTAACGGGTTTGCGGATGTAATGGTCGTGAACCGTAACGTGCGGAATGTCGATAGAACCAGAAAGAGGCATATGGCAAGAAACACAGTTCGGAGTTCGGAGTTTGGAGTTCGTTGAAGCTAACGTTTTTACAACTGTTTTTTCGGTAAATTGTTGTTTTGATTTCTCGTTAACGTAGTGACAGCTTCTGCACGCATCATTAAACACTTCTTTGTTTGTTTCCCTTACACTAACGTGAGGATTATGACAAGTAACACATGTTAAGGCGTTTTTATAGGGTTTCAATGATTTTTCATCTTTATTGCTTTCATACGATTTAATAAAACACTGGCTTTGTTTTAAACGATCGGCATGCGAAGCCATAATAAATTCATCATCGGCATTTTTATATTTTGGTAAGAACACCGTTAGGTAATCATTCAATTTCAAACCCGGTTTAAAATCGTAGAACGATCTTCCTTCTTTCAAAACGGCATTTCCTTGCAAATGGCACCTTTGGCAAATATCAAATTGAAGGTCTATACTTAACTTTGCAGGATTAACAATAGAATAATCGATATACTTTGAGGTGTCGATTTTGCCTCCGGTAGAACGTTGTGCCACGTGTATACTACCGGGACCATGGCATCTTTCGCAATTGATCCCTTCAGGAACAGTATTAAATTTGTTTTCGGAACCAAGAACAAAATCAGGATAAGAATTATGACAACTCATGCACTCCAGCCCGATTTTACGTGAAAATCGCGTATTGTGTCCGTTTTCAAAACCCGGTGGCAGATCCCATTGGTGTTTTTGGGTATAGAAGGTCATTGGCATTTGATTAAAATACCCATTAACCGATTGCATGTGCGAATTGGTGTGTTGTCCGGAACCAACAATATAATTTACCTGTTCTGTTCTTTTAAAAACCGTGTCCCTTCCGTTCAATCTAAATTCCATAAAATATAAACTATCCTTTTCCCATAATGCCTTATAATAAAAATCAGAATACTTGTCGTAAATAAGCGGATTAGAAAAGTCGGCGGAAGATTTTTGTTTGGTAGCTACATCAAAGGATTTGCCCATGCCTGTTTTAATGAACGTATTGTAGATGTTCTGGTGACAAAGTTTACAAGTATTGATTCCGACATATTTTGCCGTATCGGAATGGTTGAGATACAGAAGTGTGTCTTTTTTTCCTTTTACAGATGAAAAGTTATTCCCAACAGAATCTTTGCATTGAACCCCCAGAACAAGAATGGCTGTTATTAAAAATATCGAAGATCTGCCGAACATTATTTATTGATGAGCTGCAATATCAGTTCATCTTCGAAAAGATCTGAGGAAACGCGATTCCACAGTTTTTTTGTTCCGGATTTCTCGAAACCGCACTTTTCAAAAAGTTGCAAACTGGCTTCGGCAGAAGCGGTAACGTTACAATACAATTGCTTTAAAAGCAAGGTAGAAAAAGCATATTCCTTTAGTAATTGTAACGCTTCAAAGGCGTAACCCTTGTTGCGGTACTCGTCGGCAATAAGTATTCCTACACCGGCGCGTAAATGGTAAGGATCAAAATCAAAAAGATCGATGGCGCCCACAGCCTCTTCTTTATTTACTTCAGAAATTATTAAACGCAATTGTTTGTTGGTATATATATCCTCGTGGGCATTAACCAGGAACTGTTCTAAAACATAACGACTAAAAGGCGTTTGCGTATTACTTACATGCCATATCTGACGGTTGTTCTCCCATTTGTACAGAACATCCACATCATCGGGCTCCAAAGCCCTTAAATAAATGTGCTTTCCCTGAATAAACATGTTTAAATCTACGAAATATTATTAATTATTCAGCTTTTATAGAACTGCTTACGTTCTTCTTCGATTCTTTTTTGGAGTTCCGATTCGGTATAAGGGGTAAACTTAAATGCATTACTTTCGGTTCCGTTTTTGATATTTATTCCAATTGCTCCAGTTACATAATCGTTATTATAAAGCGTATCTACAAAATCAAAAAGTAATTGCTCATTTTTATGAATAGCGTAAAATTCT